>JASGLU010000030.1 GCA_030156825.1 Candidatus Atribacteria bacterium
TCCGTCCAGTAGTGCGAGTAGTGAAGGATGCCCAGGGTAAACCGCTGGATAAACCACAAGACCTGGATTTGATGAAAGAGCTCAGAGTATCTATTGTGGAAATTAGTGAAGAAACCTTAGCCGACTTCAGCTCTGATTTGGAGGAGAAAGACCTTTTTTTAGACTGAACTGTGATAAAGTATTCCGCTGCCGTCACAGGTAGTATCGTTTAATTCGGGCATTCCTTCTCGGCAAGTAGCAAAGGGCAAGTTTTTTTGGTTAACCAGCTCTTTGAGAGAAGTAAGGAGGGTTTCTCTCAATTTTTCTCTTAAATACCAACTGTTTCCTTTTTTTTCGGAATATAATTGACGGAACTTGGTGGTTTGGGAAAAAGTCTGGGCGACTCGTTGCCAGGAATCTGGGCGGGGCTTGAAGGTAGAAGCGGTAACTTGATAAACCCAGGGAGAGACGGCTTCAACCATTTTCTTCCAGGTTTCAGGTTGGTGGTTGATTCCCAAAATAATAGGATCTATGCGGACCATTACCGGAATTCCTGCTAAAGCAAGGGCTTTTATCGCCTCGATTCGTTTTGCCGGAGAAGGGGCATTGGGTTCCAGTTGATGAGCCAGATCCTCTTCTAAAGTGGTTAAAGTGATACTAACTGCTGCCGGCATATTTTTAAGAAGGTCTTGGTCACGAGCTACCAGGTCAGATTTAGTCAGGATTAAAATTGGTATCTGGTATTTTTGAGCAAGAATAATAATCTTTCTGGTTATTTCTCTTTCTTTTTCTCGAGGAGGGTAAGGGTCAGAAGAATTGCTCAGGGAAAGATAGGTATCGAGCTTTGTTATTTGGGAAAAATCATGCTCTACCCGGGCTATGATTTGCGCTTTTTCCCGGAGTTCAAAAGCGTGGGGGATGAAAGCGCTGATATAGCAATACCGGCAACCATGAGCACATCCGGTATAAGGATTTAGGGTATACTTTTCCGGACAGGTGCACCAGGGATTTTTCCAGGGATCAAATTTTCGAACAACCTTTAAGTTTTTGCTCATAATCACTTTATTATATAATGAATTTGGTTTTTTGTTTTACTTACTTGAGAAAGGAGAATTAAGATATGTGGGAAAAGGCAGATTGGCAATTAGTTACCCGTGAGCTTTGGGAAGGAATTGAGCATTTGGGAGGAGTGTTTTTAGTTACCCGCAGCCAGGATGGTAAACCTAATCTTATGACTATTGGTTGGTTTCAAGCAGGGATAGTGTGGGGTCGCCCAGTGGCTACTGTTTTGGTTCGCCCTTCTCGCTATAGCCATCGATTGCTGGAAGAGCATCCTGCTTTCGTGGTGGTTCTTCCCGATTCTAATATGAAAAAAGAAGTGGATTTGTGTGGTAGCTGGTCGGGGAGAGAAGGTAATAAATTTGCCCGGGCAGGGCTTACCCCTCAATCCTTGGAAGATATTTCGGTTCCGACGGTGGGAGAAGGTAGGGCTGCTTTGTATGCCAAAGTGGTTCAAAAAACCAAGGTAGACCCGCAAGCTTTTTCTCCCTTTATTGTTAAGGAGTATTATCCCCGGGGGGATTTTCATTCTATCTATTTTGGTGTTATCGAAGGAAGCTGGAAGAAAGGGATTAAAAGTTGAGAGCGTCAGAAGTGTCGTCTTTTTTAGGTGCCATTGACTGTGCTGGGGTTTGCAGTTGCTGTTGGAAAGCTAACCCAAGTTGCAGATTTTTGCCGGGCCGAAGATTGCATTAATTTCTTGATAATCAGAAAATTAGTTGAGTTGTTGGAGGGGATTGGGATTAATATCCCCTCCAACTTTATTTAATCTTTGACAGACGGTTTGGAAAAAACTTGCAGCATTTCCAGGGGAATAGGAAATACAATGGTACTTGCGTTTTCAGCGGAAATGTCGTTTAAAGTTTGCAGGTAGCGGAGCTGAAGGGCGATTGGGTTTTGGGCTATTATTTCTGCTGCCTGGGAAAGTTTTTCTGCTGCCTGGTATTCTCCTTCTGCACTAATGATCTTTGCCCTTCGTTCTCTTTCGGTTTCAGCCTGACGAGCCATCGCTCTTTTTAGCTCTTCCGGTAGGACTACCTCTTTTATCTCTACTGCCGATACTTTGATTCCCCAGGGATCAGTTTTTTCATCGATAATTAGTTGGAGGGCTTCGTTGATTTTATCCCGCTGAGTAAGGAGTTCATCTAATTCAGATTGGCCTATGATAGAACGCAAGGTAGTTTGAGAAATTAGGGAAGTAGCTCCTCGATAGTTTTCTACTTTAGTTATCGCATCTTCTGCTTCCATTACCCGGAAATAAACCACAGCATCCACTGTAACCGGTACGTTGTCCCGAGTAATCAATGATTGTTTGGGGACATCCATAGTTACCACCCTTAAATCGACCTTTGCAAACTGGTCGATCAGGGGAATGACAAAAAACAACCCCGGTCCTTTGGCACCTATCAGCCGACCTAAGCGAAAGATGACTCCTCGTTCGTATTCTCTAACCACCTTGATAGCTGAAGCCAGAATTATTACTGCAATTAATACGATAACCAAAAAAATAAGCATTTTTCATTCCTCCTTTTTCTCAACCAGCAGGGTTCCTTCCTGCTTGGCTAATACTACTACTTTACTTCCTTTGGGGATTGGTTCTTGTGCTCGGGCCCGCCACAACTCTCCTTCGAGCAGAACCAAGCCTTCGGGGTTGAGCTCTGCTCGAGCTACCCCGACTTTACCAATTAGAGATTCGGTGCCGGTAGTGGTAACTTTTTGCCTCATGGCTCTGATTGCCATTCCTAAGGCGAATATAAAGAAAGCGGCTACTGCTCCTACTGCAGTTAGAATTAAATCGAGTGGTAACCTGATTCCTGCTGAAACATTGAACAACATTGAAGAACCGAGAAAAAGGGAAACTACCCCTCCACCAGCCAAGACTCCAATTCCGGGAGTAACCACCAGGTCAAGAAACAACAGAACAAAACCCAATATTAAAAGCAGTATTCCTACCAGGTTTACCGGGAAAACCGAAAAAGCATAAAAGGCTAAAAGTAGACATATACTGCCTACTACTCCGGGGATGATTGCTCCGGGATTGGATAATTCGAATATTAGACCCAGAGTTCCCAAAATCATGAAGATATAAGCCAAGTTGGGGTTGAGTAGAGTATGAAAAAAACGGTCCCGGCCACTCATGTTTTTCCGGATTAAGTGGAAATTTTCCACTCCCAAACTACTTAATACTTCTTCTATGGATTGAGCTATCCCTTCAATTACTCCCTTTTCCAGAGCCTCTCTTTCGGTGAGGGATATGCTTTCTCTAACCATTTGCTCGGCCACTTCTGGATTTCTTCCTTTTTGCTCAGCTAAAGATCTGATAAAAGCAGCCGAGTCGTTAACTATTTTTTCCCCTACCTCTTCTCCTTCAATTGTGACCGGATGGGCTGCTCCAATGGTGGTGCTCGGGCTCATGAAAGCATGGTGACAGGCCATTAAAATAAAGCTGCCAGCGGAAGCAGCCCTTCCTCCTGGAGGATGAACATAGGCAACAGTAGGGACCTGAGATTGGAGGATAGCCTGTACTATCACCCGCATCGATTCTTCCAAACCACCGGGAGTATCTATGAGAAAAACTAAGTAAGGAACCTGTTCTAAGTTAGCTTCCTCGACAGTTTTGGTTATGAATTCCGTTAGAACAGGATTAATTACTCCTTTAATTTCAGCCACCCAAATTTCAGATGCGGCAAAAACTGTCGCTGGTAGAAATAGAAAAAGAACTAAAAAAGCGAGTATAAGAGATTTTTTCATAATTCCTCACGTAATTTTATTGTAGCACAGATATCCTAAAAAAAGAACTTGCAGTATAATAATCTAAGCTCTAATTTTGTATTTTTGTTAGGAGGTATTAGTTTTGCGAATTTTGTTGGTTGCTCCGGATATTCAGGGGGGGAGGAAAAAATATCGGTTCGTTCCTTTTCCCCAAGCCAGCCTGCCTCTTTTGGCTGCTCTTACCCCTCCCGGACATCAAGTGGAAATTGTAGACGAACGGTTACAGGACATACCGTTTGACCAGAAATACGATTTAGTAGGTATAACCGCTATGACGGCTACTGCTGATCGAGCTTACCAGATTGCCGATGAATTTCGTCGTCGAGGAACGAAAGTGGTATTGGGGGGCATCCATCCCACCGCTCTTCCGGAAGAAGGTCTGCTCCACGCCGATAGCGTGGTAATAGGAGAAGCAGAGGGTCTGTGGGAAAAGTTGATTGTGGATTTAGAGCAGGGAAAGGAGCTTCAACCTCAATACCGCCATATGGAGTATCCCTCTTTAGCCGAGCTACCGGCTTCCCGCTTTGATCTTTTAGGAAAAGGTTATTTGCTTAAGCACGTTTTCCAAACTACTCGAGGGTGCCCTCATCGATGTGGTTTTTGTTCGGTTTCTACCTTTATGGGTAGGCGTTATCGCCACCGCCCGGTAGAGCGGGTAATAGAGGAGGTGAAACTATCTCCCAGCCGACTGGTAGGTTTTTTAGATGATAATATAATTGGCAATCCTACCTATGCTAAGGAACTTTTCCGGGAGTTAATCCCCCTGAAAAAAAAGTGGGTGAGCCAAGGAACGGTAAAAATGGCTGAAAATGAAGAATTGATTACTTTAGCCGAACAGAGCGGCTGTATTTCTTTGTTTGTCGGCTTTGAGTCAGTGAACGAAGCTAATTTAAAAGATATGAAAAAGCTTTTTAACCGGGTGGATAAATATAAAAAGCTGATGGAAAACTTTCATCGACACGGAATAATGGTGGTGGGTTCTTTCGTATTTGGCTTCGATCAGGATGATAATTCAGTGTTTGATCGAACCTTGCAGTTTATTGAAGAGGCAAAAATTGACTTTGCCCAGTTTTCCATACTTACTCCTCTTCCTGGAACCGAGGTATTTGAACAGTTTAAAAAAGAAGATCGAATCTTTTCTTTTGACTGGTCCAAATACGATTTTGCCCATGTTCTGTTTGAACCAGCCAGAATGACTCCCCAGGAATTGCAAGAAGGGTATAATTCGGTATTTAGTAAATTCTACTCGGTTACCAAAATACTCAAAAGGGCTGTTGGCAACTGGCGCTACCTTGCTTATTTTCTGCCAGCTAGTCTCTATTATCACTGGGTTTCGATGCATCCCAAACAAATCTCGATGGACTATGATAAAAGCAGTTCTGTTTGATTTAGATGGAACCCTGATTTTTTCTCAGCTGGCAATTGTTCGGGGGATAGAGAATACTTTTCTTATTTCTGGTTTAACCCCGCCACCGGTGGATAAAATTTTGCATTCTGTAGGCTTCTCTATGGTGGAGGCCTTCCAGTTTTTGGGCTTTCCCCAACCGGAGAAAGGAGTGGCGATTTATCGGACTTTTTTCATAGACCATCTATCGGAGATAGAATTAAACCCGGATACTATTTTTGTGTTGGAACAGTTGCAAAGTAAGGGTTTGTCTTTGGGGGTGGTGACAAACCGTAAACATAGTTCCCGAGTTATCGACCACTTTGCCTTAAAAACCTATTTCCAAACGGTAGTAGATTTATCCCGGGTAAATAATCCTAAACCAGCTCCGGACCCATTACTATTAGCTCTCCGTGATTTGAAAATGGAAAAAGAAAAAGTGTTGTATGTGGGAGACTCTCCGCTTGATGTTTTGGCGGCAAAAGAAGCGGGAGTGAAAATAGCTTGTCTTCGAGGGGAAGAAGAAAAAAATTCTTGTTCCCCGGCTCCCGATTGGTCAATTACTTCTTTAACGGAAATTCTGTTGATATTGAATGAATCATAATCGCTCTTTTAAGGGTGGTACTTGACAATTGTGATATATTACCAAAGGGTGTGAAAAAGCATGAAAGCTTTACTCGCTTTAGAGGATGGAAAGGTGTTTTCTGGTTACTCTTTTGGGAGTGCAGGAGAAGCTCAAGGAGAGGTAGTTTTTAACACCAGCTTGACCGGCTATCAAGAAGCCCTTACTGACCCGTCTTACCGGGGGCAGATTGTTACCATGACTTACCCTTTAGTTGGTAATTACGGGGTAAATTTGCAGGATGTAGAATCTTCCCGGCTTCAAGTGGGGGCTTTCGTTGTGCGAGAGAACAGTCCAGGTTTTAGTAATTACCGAGCAACTGGTAGTTTAGAAACCTATTTAAAAGAAAACGGAATTGTAGCTTTGGAAAGAATCGACACCCGAGCCCTGACCAAGCATATCCGGGAGAAAGGGGCAATGCGGGGCGTAATCTCTACCGAGGATTTAGACCCTTCTTCGTTAATAGAAAAAGCCCGTAAAGTGCTACCGATGGTGGGTCAGGACTTGGTACAGAAAGTAACCACCAGCACTACTTATACTTGGAGCGACCAAGGTAGGTTTACTATTCTGGTTGTAGATTGCGGGGTAAAATACAATATTTTGCGGGAACTGGCCAGACGCAATTGTCGGGTAGTGGTGTGTCCGGCTAATATCTCTTTAGCGGAAATAGAAAATATAAAACCGCAGGGAGTTTTATTTCCCAATGGGCCGGGAGATCCGGCTGCTGTTCCTTATGTAGTTGATTTGGCCCGGGCGGTTATGAAAAAATACCCGACTTTTGGTATTTGTTTTGGTCATCAAATATTATGTCGGGCTTTAGGGGCAGAAACTTTCAAACTTAAGTTTGGTCACCGTGGTGACAATCATCCGGTGAAAGAGCTTTCTTCCGGGCAAGTATTTATCACTTCTCAGAACCACGGATTTGTGGTAGCAGCGGATACCCTTCCCCCAGAAGAGGTAGAGGTTACCTATATAAACTTAAATGATCACACTTTGGAAGGGATAAAGCACCGCTACCTACCTCTATTTTCAGTTCAATTTCATCCCGAAGCCCGACCTGGTCCTCATGATACTAACTATCTCTTTGATTATTTTGTGAAGATGGTGGAGGATAACCTTGCCTAAAAGAGACGATATTTCAAAAATTCTTATTATAGGTTCTGGTCCTATTATTATCGGTCAGGCCTGTGAATTTGATTATTCCGGGGTTCAGGGGTGTAAAGCCCTGAAAAGTGAAGGCTACCAAGTGGTATTGGTCAACAGCAATCCGGCGACTATTATGACCGACCCGGAAATGGCTGATCGAACTTACCTCGAACCTTTGATTCCGGAGGTAGTGGAGAAAATTATTGAGCGAGAACGACCGGATGCTCTTTTACCCACTTTAGGAGGACAAACCGCCCTTAATTTGACAGTTCAACTGGAAGACAAAGGGATTTTTGATAAATGGGGAGTAAAGGTTTTAGGGGCGTCTCCAGCAGCGATTAAGAAGGCGGAAGATCGAGAATTATTTAAAAAAGCTATGAACCGGTGTGGGATCGAAGTTCCTAAAAGCGATCGAGCCTATAATCTCCGAGAAGCTTGTCAAGTGGCGCAAGAAATCGGTTTTCCTTTAATCATCCGGCCCAGTTTTACTTTGGGAGGGACTGGTGGTTCTACCGCTTACAACATTGAGGAATTTGAAGAGTTAGCCCAGAGGGCTCTGGATAGTAGTTTAATCAATGAAATTCTAATTGAAGAATCAGTAATTGGTTGGAAAGAGCTGGAGCTGGAGATGATGAGGGATCAAAAAGATAACGTGGTAGTTGTCTGTTCTATCGAAAACCTTGACCCTATGGGCGTTCATACTGGAGATAGTATTACCGTAGCCCCGATTCAAACCATGTCCGATTACGAGTATCAAATTATGCGCGATCTGGCTATTCGAGCTATGCGGGAAATAGGAGTTGATAGTGGGGGCTGTAATATTCAGTTTGCCCTTAACCCGGAAAATGGGCGTATGGTAATTATAGAGATGAACCCCCGGGTTTCCCGGAGCTCAGCTTTAGCTTCTAAAGCCACCGGTTTTCCTATTGCTAAAATTGCAGCCAAATTGGCGGTGGGTTACACTCTGGACGAAATTCCAAACGATATTACCCGCAAAACACCGGCCTGTTTTGAGCCGGTTTTGGACTACTGTGTGGTGAAAATCCCTCGCTTTACCTTTGAGAAGTTCCCGGAAGTAGCATCTACTTTAGGAATTTCTATGAAGAGTGTGGGAGAAACTATGGCTATTGGGCGTAATTTTAAGGAAGCCCTGCAAAAGGGTTTGCGTTCTCTGGAAATTGGTCGTTGTGGGCTGGAAGGGGTTGCAGGATGGGATAACCTTCCCTCAAATAGACGACAGGAACTCTTACAAGAAAAATTGGGGAAACCTAATCCTGAGCGGCTCTTTTTCTTAAAAATGGCGATTAAAGAAGGACTTTCTCTTTCTCAAATTGCCGAGCTTACCCAGATTGACCCCTGGTTTTTACAACAGATAAAAGAAATAGTAGAATTGGAAAATGAGCTGAAAACAACCGATAAAGAGAAGATTGACCCGGATCTCTTTAGGAGGGCTAAGGAGGTAGGGTTTTCTGATCGACAGCTGGCCCATTTTTGGCAGTCTTCGGAATCAGAAGTCCGGGATGAGCGGGAAAAGAGAGGTATCAGAGCGATATACAAGCAGGTGGATACCTGTGCCGCTGAGTTTGAGGCAGAGACTCCCTATTATTACTCCACCTATGAGCAAGAGTGTGAAGCTAACCCTTCTTCTCGGGAAAAAGTAATAATTTTGGGAGCAGGTCCTAACCGAATTGGGCAAGGAATTGAATTTGATTATTGCTGCGTTCACGCCACCTGGGGTTTGCGAGATCTTGGTTATGAAACTATTATGATCAACAGCAATCCAGAAACAGTTAGCACCGATTATGATACCTCGGACAAACTCTTCTTTGAGCCGGTGTATTTAGAAGACGTGCTAAATGTAATAGAAAAAGAAAAGCCAATAGGGGTTGTTCTCCAGTTAGGCGGGCAAACTCCTTTGAATTTAGCTAAAGACTTGGAAAGAGCTGGAGTTCGAATTTTAGGAACTTCCCCTGATAGTATAGATCGGGCAGAAGACCGAAACCGCTTTAAAGAGCTGGTGGAAAAACTGGGGTTAAAACAGCCCAAAAGTGGAATAGCCCTTTCTTTTGCCGAGGCGAAAAAGATAGCTTCTGACATTGGTTATCCGGTCATGGTTCGCCCCTCTTATGTTTTAGGGGGAAGGGCAATGCGTATTATTTACAATCAAGAGGAGTTAGAAGAATTTATCAGCGAGGCGGTGGAGATTTCTCCCGGTCGACCGGTGCTGATTGATAAATTCTTGGAAGATGCTATTGAAGTTGATGTAGATGCCATAAGCGATGGTGAAATAACGGTAGTAGCAGGTATAATGGAGCACATCGAAGAAGCGGGAGTACATTCCGGCGATAGTGCCTGTGTGATCCCTCCTTTTTCCTTAAGTGACGAAATTGAAGAACAGGTAAAACAATGTAGCTATGCCTTGGCCCGGGAATTGGGAGTGATAGGTTTGATGAATATTCAGTTGGCGGTCAAAGACGAAGAGCTTTACATATTAGAGGTGAATCCTCGGGCTTCTCGTACTATTCCCTATGTAAGTAAGGCTACTGGTATTCCCTTTGCTCGGTTGGCCTCTCAAGTCATGGTGGGGCGAAAACTAAAAGATATTGGATTAACGCAAGAGATCAAAATAGAACATTTTGCGGTTAAAGAAGCGGTTTTCCCTTTTACTCGTTTTCCGGGGGTAGACCCGATTTTGGGGCCAGAGATGCGCTCTACCGGTGAAGTGATGGGAATTGATCGAGATTTCGGTTTGGCTTTTGCCAAGTCGCAACTCAGTGCTCAATCTTCACTTTCTCTTACCGGAAAAGTTTTTATCAGTGTTAAAAATCGGGATAAAAGAGGGATTGTATTTTTAGCCAAAAAACTTTCTGATTTGGGTTTTCAGCTGGTAGCCACCCGAGGCACGGCTAAAGTGCTGAATAACAATGGGATTAAGGTTGATGTGGTCAACAAAGTAGGCGAAAATCGGCCTAATGTGGTAGATTTGATAAAAAACCGAGAGATTAACTTGATTATTAATACTCCCCTGGGAGGGCGTTCTAAGGCTGAGAGTGCTTATATAAGAAAAGAGGCGGTCTCTCGAGGGATTCCCTATGTTACCACTTTGTCTGGAGCAGAAGCTACTGTTTTAGCTATTGAGCGTTTAAAAAACGACACTTTAACCATTCGCACTCTTCAGGAATATCACCAACAGGTATTTCAATCTCAGGGAATTAATTTGAACCTTAAAGGGTGAGAGGTAATAAATGATTTGGTCCTTGTACTTTCCCGACTATCCTTTGCTGGGTAAGGTTTTAAACATTATCCTGATAATCGGCGGTTCTTACCTTTTTGTGGTTATAGCTTCTTACTTGGTTAAGCGTCTTATTCTTTTGGGGGGGAAATACCCGAATAGAAAGGATGCTCAGCGCCGATTGCGGACGGTAGCTCCTCTAATAACCAGTTTTATTAAATATTTTGTAGTTTTTTTTGCTGCTATACTGATTTTGAGCGAGTTAGGAGTGGACGCGGCTGCCATCATAGCTGGCGCCGGGGTGGTGGGTATTGCTCTTGGTTTTGGGGCACAGACCTTGGTCAAAGATATTCTTACCGGACTTTTTCTTTTAGCAGAGGACAGTTTATCGGTAGGAGATATTGTTCAGGTTGGAGATGTCACCGGAACGGTAGAGGATATTGGTTTACGAGTGACCCGAATCCGACCTTTTTCCGGGGCGCTTATTACTATCCCCAATGGGGAAATTAGTCGGATTGCCAATTTTAACCGGGGTTTTACCCGTGCCATAGTTGAAGTAGGTATTGCCTACGAGTCGGAGGTAGATAGGGCAGTAGAGATAATGGAGAGAGTGGGTCAACTTTACCAAGAAGACAATCCAGATAAAGTTTTAGAACCACCTATTGTTCAGCGGATAGTACGCTTAGATGCTTCCAGTGTAGTTTTACGCTTAATTTTGAAAGTAGCTCCCAAAGAACACTGGGGGGTAGAGCGTGATATGTTGTATTTGATAAAAAAAGGTTTTGATGAGGGTGAAATAGAGATTCCTTATCAAAAGCAGGTAATTTATATTAAAGCTGTTTCCCCTGGTTTGGAGCTGGAAGGGAAAAAGGAGGTAGCCGATGGTTGACTTTACTTTAAAGATAGGAGGCGCAGCTGGTCAGGGAGTGCAAACGGTAGCAGAAATGCTTTCGCGGGTTATTTTACGGGCTGGTTGGTACGTGTTTTCTATCGAAGACTATCAATCACGGGTTAGGGGAGGACATACTTTTACTCAAATTCGTTTTTCTGATGTACCTATTTTTGCTGCCCACAAAAAGATAGATTTGTTGGTGGCGCTTAACCCCGAAACCTATGAACTTCATCGAGGAGAAGTGGTACCCGAAGGAATTATAATTGGTATGATCCCTTCCGGGGGAGATTCTGCTTCTCAAGAGGTGGCAATCGATTTTGAGGGGATTGCCGAAGAAATTGGTAATCGGGTGTTTGCCAATGTGGTGGCAGTAGGATCTATTTTAGCTGTTTTAGGATTTGATTTTCAGTTGGCGGAAAAATACCTGGAAACTGTTTTTGGTCGAAAAGGGCCGGAAATAGTGGCTAAAAACCAGCAGGCTCTAAAGAGGGGAAAAGAAGAAATTACAGGCCGATTACAACCACCTTTTTCTTTTGAAAACCTATCTTCTCAGTTCTCTTCCCGCTATCTTATGAGCGGTAACGAGGGGTTGGGATTAGGAGCACTTCTTGCCGGTTGTCGATTTTACAGTGCCTATCCTATGACCCCTTCTACCGGGATTATGAACTTTTTGTCTTCCCGGGCCGAGCGATATGGAATAGTGGTGGAACAGGCAGAGGACGAGGTTGCTGCTATTAATATGGCAGTGGGGGCTTCTTTTGCCGGAGCACGGGCTATGACCGGCACTTCTGGTGGTGGGTTTTGTCTTATGACCGAAGGATTGGGGTTAGCCGCTATGACGGAGACCCCGATTGTAATAGTTGATGCGCAAAGACCCGGTCCCAGTACTGGCCTCCCTACTCGAACCTCCCAGGGTGATTTAGAGTTTGTTTTGCATGCTTCTCATGAGGAATTTCCCCGAGTGGTCTTTGCCCCAAGTGATGCCCAGGATGCGGTAAACAAAGTGATTAAAGCTTTTAACCTCAGTGAAAAATACCAGGTTCCGGTTATTATTCTAAGTGATCAATATTTAGCTGATTCTCGCTTTTCTTACCCCGATTTTAAGATTAGAGAGGCCCCTCTTGCTCCTCAGTATTTAACAACAGAAAAAGATTACCAGCGCTATCTTATAACCGAAAATGGAATTAGCCCCCGAGGGATTCCGGGTGAGGGAGAAGGGCTGGTAATAGCTGATAGCGATGAACATGACGAGGCCGGCCATTTGACCGAAGATTTGACAATTCGAGTTAAAATGCATCAAAAAAGAATGAATAAATTGGCCGCCATAAGGCAGGAGGTTGGTTTGCCTCTACAGCTTTCGGGAAAAGATCTGACCTTGATTGGTTGGGGCTCAACCTTGGGAGTGTTGCTTGAGGTGAGAGAAGTACTCCATCAGGAAGGGGTAGAAGCTGGAGTACTTCATTTTACCGAGCTTTATCCTCTTCCTCCTCGGGTAGGAGAAATTTTGGACCGGTCTCCTCAGCCAGTGGTAGTAGAGGCTAACTTTAGTGGTCAATTTGCTCGATTTTTGGAAGGGGAGTACCGTATTCCTCTAAAGAGGAGAATAAACAAGTACGACGGTCGGCCTTTTTTAGTGGAAAACCTGTTAGAGCAGATAAAGGGGGTAATTTGATGAGTTCTCCTTTTGATAATCGGTTGGAAATTGCCTGGTGTCCAGGGTGTGGTAATTTTGGCATTTTGAACGCCCTGAAACGATCTTTGGTTAGTTTGGGCTTAGAGCCCAAACAGGTGGTAATGGTATCCGGAATTGGTCAGGCAGCTAAATTACCCCATTATTTGCAAGCTCACGTTTTTAATGGATTGCATGGGCGAAGTATCCCGGTGGCTTTCGCCATAAAAACAGTAAACCCTAACCTTACGGTTATAGCCGAGTCAGGAGATGGGTGTATGTATGGTGAGGGGGGTAACCATTTACTTCACACTATCCGGCGTAATCCTAATATTACGGTTATTGTTCACGACAATCAAGTATATGGTTTAACCAAAGGCCAAGCTTCTCCCACTTCTGATTTTGGTTTTCGCTCTAAAATTCAACCCTGGGGGAACTTGTCTCTGCCTTTCCAACCGTTGAGTGTAGCTATTGCCCAGGGGGCTTCCTGGGTGGCTCGGGCTTTTTCTGGAGATTTAGAAGGCTTATCAAAAATTATGCAAGAAGCGATCGCTTGGGAAGGTTTTTCCTTGGTGGATGTTTTACAGCCTTGTGTTTCCTTTAATCGGGTAAATACTTACCAGTGGTATCAGGAAAGAGTATATTATCTGGAAGAAGATTATGACCCTACCGACCGAGTTAGTGCTTTTAGCCGATCCTTAGAGTGGGGCGACCGAATTCCTTTAGGAATTTTTTATAAAGAAGAAAAGCCTACCTACCAGGAAAAGAATCCAGTTTTTACCCAAAAGAAAGACCTTATTTATCGGGAAATAGAGAAAAAAGATATTTGGGAAGAAGAGAAAAGTCACTTTATATAATAAAAGGGGGGGTCAGGTCTTTCAATAGAGCAATAGGGGGATAGCCCCCTATCACCCCCAAAAAACTAAAAACAAGGAAAAACCAAAGACTAACTGAGGAAAGGAAACGTTTCCTCAGTGGGCGTTGACACACACTCAGAGCAGGCTTTTGCCTTTTACTGCCAAGCTCCACACCCATTTTTCTATTTTTCTATAGTTCTTTAGCAGGTTTTGCTAAATATAAAGTAAAAGTGCGGCTTTTTAGGAGCCACACTTGGTTGAACAACTGTTACTCGTTTTCTTTGAGCGCCGTTGGGCACTTTACTACCATTACCGGAATACAGGTTCTCTTAATTACTCCGGTAGTGACGCTACCCAGGAAGATACCAGCCAGCCCGGTGCGGCCATGGGTTCCCATGACGATTAGGTCTACCTTATTTTCTTCGGCAAAACGGCTGAGTTCTTCAGGAGGTTCACCTACTATTACTTCCAGTGCAGGTGACTCTAAACCGGAAAATTCTTTAGTATTAGCTTCAAATTCTTCTTTCATATCTTTTTGAATTTGGTCAACTACATTTTCCCAGGGGTTACCCGGTTGAGAAGTGAGAGCGTTTACTTCGGCCATAGTTAACACATGGACTAAAGTTATTTTCGCCCGGAAGCTCTGGGCTAAAAAGGCTGCGTTTTGAATAGCTAAGTCAGAAAACTTGGAAAAATCGGTAGGTATCAATATATGACTTATTTGCAATTTGTTCCCTCCTTCTTACTTTTTGTCTAAGTTTACTGGTAAATAGAGGAAATGGCAACTTTTTTTTATCCTTTGGCTTTGTTTTTAGGTTATCGTTTAGATTTTGGACTGTTTGGCTTTTGCTCCTTTTATAGAGCGAGGGATTGCATTATAATGATTAAATCGAAAAATTAGTGATTGGTCTTGGTGTGTTAAAATTGAAAAGTTAAAATAAAAAATGGATGGTAGGGGGTTAAAGTGGAAACTTGGATTCGCAATGTTAAATTAAAACTGCAACTGGCTAACTTGGAAAGAGAAAAAGAGAAGAAGTTATTAGAATTGGGAAGGGAGGCTTTTGCTCTTTTCCAGAAGGGGGAAGCTATAAACGATGGTTTGAGGGGAATTTATCAAGAGATTCTCTCTCTGGAAGAGGAGATAGAAGACTTGTTGGAAAAGGCAAGGCAAGCACAGGGGGCAAGACCAAGAGTGACCTGTTCTTCCTGTGGGGCTTATATTGAGAGAGACGCTCAGTATTGCCCTTACTGTGGCTCTCGTCAGAAGCAGTCAGCGCGGACTTGTTCTAATTGTGGGAAATCCGTTTCTTCTCAGGGGAAGTTTTGTCCCTATTGCGGAACTAACTTAGAAGAGGGTGATTCGGTAGATGATTGAACGCTATACTTTGCCGGCTATGGCCAAAATTTGGTCCGACGAACATCGATTTGAAACCTGGTTAAAGGTGGAACTTTTGGCTTTGGAGGGATGGAGCCAGTTAGGGCTTATTTCCCCCACCGAATTAGAAACAGTGAAACAAAAGGTTCGTTTTTCCCAGGAGAGGATGGGGCAGATTGAAAAAGAAACCCGACACGATGTGATAGCCTTTTTAACCACTCTTTCGGAAAATTTAGGGGCGGAAGCTCGCTTTTTGCATTTTGGTTTGACCTCTTCTGATATGCTGGATACTGCTAATGCGGTTTTGCTTCGAGAATCGGCTGATTTGATCTTGGATGATATTAATCTAGTTCTTCAATCTATCCAGGAAAAAGCTCAGAAATACCGCTATACTTTAATGGCCGGTCGTACCCATGGAGTTCAAGCTGAACCCACCACTTTTGGTTTGAAAATGGCACTCTGGTTTGATGAAATGAAACGTAACCGAGACCGACTACAGTCTGCCCGGGAAAGAGTGCGAGTAGGTAAAATTTCCGGAGCGGTGGGTAACTATGCCAATGTTGACCCCCGGATAGAAGAGTATGTGTGTAAACAACTGGATTTGATTCCGGCTTCGATTTCCACCCAGATTATCCAGCGGGATAGGTACGCTGAGTTTTTATGGTCTTTGGCGATGATTGGTGGGAGCTTAGAAAAATTTGCAGTAGAACTTCGAAGTTTGCAGCGAACCGAAATCCGAGAGGTAGAGGAAGGCTTTGCTCCTGGCCAGAAAGGTTCCTCTGCTATGCCCCATAAGAAAAATCCCATTACTGGCGAACAAATTTGCGGGTTGAGCCGAGTGTTACGGGGCAATTTGCTGGTTGGGCTGGAAAACATCCCCCTTTGGCATGAGCGGGATATCTCTCACTCTTCAGCCGAGAGGATCGTTTTACCGGATAGCTGTATTTTAACCGATTATTTACTTAACACTTTCCGGAAGTTAATTGATCGGCTTGTAGTATATCCGGAGCGGATGATGGAAAATCTGGAAAAAAGTCGGGGTTTGGTTTTTTCGGAAAGAGTGCTACTCGAGCTGGTAAAGAAGGGCCTTACCCGGGAAGAGGCCTATCTTTTAGTGCAAGAAGCTGCTTTGAAAACCTGGGACCAGCCTGATTTAAATCTTTTACAGGCTTTGAAAGAGAACCCTAAGGTTGTGGCTCACTTAACCACGTCTGAGTTAGAAAAACTTTTTGATTACGATCATTATCTGGATAAAGTGGATTTTATTTTTAAACGGGTGGGAATCGACCGGGAGGATAGCTGATGACAGAAGAAAAATGGACTTATCGCCGCTCAGGGGTGGATATTGATTTAGCCCGAGAAGTTCTCTCTACCCTTGGTCAGAAAGTGAAACAGGTTCAAGGAAAAGAAATTATTTCAGGAATAGGGGGGTTTGCCGGCATTTTTGAGTTACCATCTTTCTATTCCCATCCTTGTTTGGTGGCGTCAAGCGATGGGGTAGGAACCAAGTTGAAGATAGCTTTGGCTTTGAACCAGCACGATACGGTAGGGATTGATCTGGTGGCCATGAGCGTGAACGATATCCTCTGCAGTGGAGCTCGTCCCCTATTTTTCCTGGATTATTTTGCTTGTGGTAAACTTAATCCCGGGCAATTTGAAGCGGTCCTCTCCGGTATTATTCGAGGATGCCAACAGGCTCACTGTAGCTTGCTGGGTGGAGAAACGGCAGAGATGCCGGATATGTATCCGGAGGAAGAATACGATTTGGCTGGTTTTGCCTTGGGAGTGGTAGAGAAAAAGTCAATTCTCCCCCGGGAGGATATCCGAGCAGGAGATGCTATAGTTGGTTTGGCTTCATCAGGGCTACACAGTAATGGTTTTTCCCTGGTGAGAAAGATTTTGGCCCAGCAAAATCTTCCCTTTGATACTCAGATAGAAGGGCATGATTTAGCGGCAGAACTCCTTCGTCCTACCCGGATTTACTCGAAACCGGTTTTGGCGATTCTGAAGGAAAAACCGGAGGTGGTAAAAGGAATAGCCCATATTACCGGGGGAGGATTAGTGGAAAACGTGCCGCGGATTATTCCTCCTTCTTTGGCAGTAGAATTTTGGCGTAACAGCTGGGAGATACCCTGGATTTTTTCATTCTTAAAAGAAAGAGGTAACCTTTCTCAAACAGAAATGGATCGAGTGTTTAACCTGGGTTTGGGTTTAATTTTGGTGGTAGATTCTAACAAAAAGAATGAAGTAGTAGAGTTCTTTTCCCATCAGGGGGAGAAAGCCTGGGTAGTGGGAGAGGTGGTTAAACCGAGAGAGGAGGCTAAATTTTTTTGGATCCAAAAAAAAGGATAGTGGTTTTAGTATCGGGTCGGGGAAGTAATCTTCAGGCTTTGATTGAGGCTGAGAAAAAAGATTATTTTCCGGGGACTATAGCTTTAGTAATTAGTGATAATCCGGACGCTTATGCTCTTTCGCGAGCCGAGAGAGCGGACATCCCCACCTGTGTTTTAGATTATTCTACTTTTAATAGCAAAAAAGAATACGAAGCTGAACTTTTAAAAATTTTGCTGGGAGAGTCCCCCGACCTTATATGTTTGGCTGGTTATATGAGAATAGTGGGGAAGAAAATTATCCATCACTTTCCCTATCGAATTTTGAATATTCATCCTTCTCTTTTGCCAGCTTTTCCTGGCTTAGAAGCTCAAAAACAAGCAGTTGAATATGGAGTGAAAATTAGTGGTTGTACTGTTCACCTGGTAGACGAAGGGATGGATAGTGGACCGATAGTTTTGCAGGCAGCCTGCTCGGTTTGGGACACCGATGACTCTCAGTCTTTAGCGGATAGAATTTTAGAATATGAACATCAATTATACCCTAAAGCGGTGAAACTATTTTTAGAAGAAAAATTAAAGATTGTAGGGCGAAAGGTTATTCGGGAAGGATGAGACTATGAAAGTAATGATCGTGGGTAGCGGAGGTAGAGAACACTGTTTAGCTTGGAAAGTAGCTGATAGCCCTCAGGTAGAACAAGTGTTTTGTGCACCCGGAAATGGGGGAATGGCTGATTTGGGAATGTGTGTTCCTCTTTATTCCCCGCCGGAGCTGCTTGCCTTTGCTCAGGAAAAAAGAGTTGACCTTACTTTGGTCGGTCCCGAGGCTCCTTTGGCTTCGGGGATAGTAGATATCTTTTTGAAGGCAAAACAACCAATTGTTGGCCCTGACCGAAGGGCTGCTCGTCTGGAGTCGAGCAAGAGCTATGCAAAAAGTTTTATGCAAAAATATGGCATTCCTACTGCTTTTTGTGAGGTTTTTACCGATTATGAGCCGGCCCGGGATTATCTCCGGTCAATCACTGATTTTCCGGTGGTGATAAAAGCCGATGGTTTAGCAGGAGGAAAAGGAGTGGTCATTGCTTCTGACTTGGAAGAAGCGGAAATAGCTTTACAAAGCATGATGGTTAAGGAGCTATTTGGTGAAGCTGGGAGGAAAGTGATAATCGAAGAACATCTCACCGGGGAAGAGGCTACCGTAATGCTGGTTCTTGATGGGAATAACTATTGTTTCCTTCCTTCCTCTCAAGACCATAAAAAAGTAGGAGAGGGAGACGTGGGACCTAATACCGGAGGGATGGGAGCCTATTCGCCGGCTCCAGTAATAACTCCTTCCCTTTTAGCTCGGGTGGAAAAAGAGATAGTTCAACCCTTTGTTCAGGGGATAGGAGAAGAGAGCCTTTTTTATCGGGGGGTTCTCTATTTGGGGCTGATGATTACCCCTGGGGGAGACCCTTTAGTTTTGGAATTTAATGTTAGGATGGGAGACCCAGAAACTCAGGTGGTTCTCCCTCGGGTGAAAAATGATTGGCTGGAAGTGAACCTGTCTATTTTGGAAGGAAAGTTGGGAGCAATAGATTTAGCTATCGATGACCGACCGATGTTGGGAGTGGTGCTATCCAGTCAGGGATATCCGGGAAACTATGAAAAAGGAAAGAAAATATTTGGATTGGAAAATTTTCCCAACCACCCGGAAGACCAGGTATTGCTTTTTCATGCTGGAACCGAAAAAAAAGAAGATGGGGTTTATACTTCAGGTGGGAGAGTGCTTACCGTTTGTGCTCGAGGAGAAACCTTAAGGGAGGCACAACAGCAGGCCTATCAAGCGGTAGAAAAAATTCACTTTGACCATATGTATTATCGAAGAGATGTCGGTTATAAAGCGCTGGAGAGAAAAGAAAATTAACCTTTCTACATGACGTTGAAAGTAGTTGATAGAGGAGGTTTGCTAATATGGATGTTTATTTGGTGTGTGGTAGTAAAAGCGACCTGGGAGTTGCTGAAGAATGCAAGAATTTGCTCGATTCTTTTGCTGTTTCTTACCGGATGTTTATTGCCTCGGCTCACCGTTCGCCGGATAAAATAGACGAGATAGTAGAAAAAGCGGAACAAGAAAAAGTGAAAGTAATAATTGCTCTTTGTGGTTTTGCTGCTCATCTTCCGGGGGTTATTGCTGCTAAAACTACTATTCCGGTGGTGGGAGTGCCACTTGACTCTTCACCACTTTTGGGGGTTGATTCTCTTTTATCAATTGTACAGATGCCAGGAGGGGTTCCTTGCGCTGGAATGGGAATCGGAAAAAGTGGTGCCAAGAACGCCGCGATTTTTGCGATTCAAATTTTGGCCTTGAAAGACCAGAAACTGCGTAACCGTCTTTTAGCTTATCGGAAAGAACAAAGGGATAAAATAGAAGAGGCTAATCGTGAATTGTCGTATTAACCCAAGTTGCACCCTAAGTAGCAAGCTTTTATCACCTTCCTTCTTTTTTTATCGCAAGAAGTGAGCAGAGCAGCCTAAAATGCCAAAGCTGCTGCACTTTTGGCTCGCAAGTGGTTTTGTGAAAGGCTTCCAACAAGAGAACGCCCTTAGAGTAAAGAAGGGCGTTCTCTTGTTGGACTTATCTTTATATACTTCTTGCTACTTCGTAAGCTTCCCAGATAGCAGACATGATATTTCGAGGAGCGTTAGCATCACCAACTAAAAATACATTGGGTAGTTTGCCGGCAATTTTCTGATAAAGTTCTCTGTCTGCTTTTTGTCCGATGGATATAACTACTGTGTCAGCAGGTATTGTGCTCTTTTGGAAGTTTTTGTCGATGATTTCCACTATCCCGTCTTTAATTTCGGAGATGCTGCTGTTGGTTATGGTTTTAATATGATAGACTCTCAACATGTCGAGAACCATGATTTTGTTCATATGAGGTACAGGAAGTCCTACACTCATAAGGTTATCCAACATCTCTACTATGGTAACATCTTTTCCTTCCATAGCTAAGCTGATTGCGGTTTCGCATCCTACTAAGCCACCGCCTAAAACTACTACTTTCTGCCCAATTGGTTTCTTTCTGAGTAATACTTCAGTTGCGGTAGCTGTATTGTCTTTGTTTATACCGGGTATATCGGGAATAGCTGATTTAGAGCCAGTGGCAACTATTACTGCGTCGGGTTTATTTTCTTTTATCATCCCAGGAGTGACTTCGGTGTTCAAATTTATTTCAATGTTTAATTTTTTCATTTGAGTTTTGTACCAATCCAAGAGACGGGCATTGTCTTTCTTGAATTCATCTACCGAACCTTCTACTACATGACCACCCAATTCTCCGGTTTTCTCAAAGACTGTTACTTTATGACCTCTTAAAGTAGCTACCCGGGCAGCCTCCAGACCGGCCATACCTCCACCTACAACCATAATCTTTTTAGTCTTTTCTGCTGGTTTAAGACCGTATTCTTCTTCCCTACCGCAGGCCGGGTTTACCGCACAGGAAAGAGGTTTACCGGTGAAACCCCGCCCTAAACAGCCATCGTGGCAACCTATACAAGGGCGAATATCATCTGGTCTTTCTTCTTGAGTTTTCTTTCCCCACTCAGCATCGGCTAAAAGACCTCTTCCCAGACAAACCATATCAGCTGCTTTACTTTCTTCTAACGTTTTTTCCGCTAACTCAGGTACATCCATCTTACCGGCCACTATTAAAGGAACGTTAACCACCTTTTTTAGTTGTTCAGTTAGAGGTAGGTAAAGTCCGTGCTTTTGATAAATGGGGGGATGTGCCCAGTACCAGGCATCATAAGAACCGGCATCAGCATCGAAAGCATCGTATCCAGCTTTTTCCAGTATTGGTGCAATCTTAAGACCTTCTTCTGTGTCTCGCCCTTTTTCTATAAAGTCCTCATTGGGGAGGCCACCTTGATTCCAATCTTTGATATAACTTTTTATGCTAAACCTGACAGCTACCGGGAATTGCTCGCCATTGACCTTTTTTATAGCTTTTACTATTTCTATGGGGAGTCTCAGTCTACCCATCAAGTCTCCACCATATTTATCCACTCGTTTATTGAAGAGAGCGATAGTAAACTGGTCTAAGAGGTATCCCTCGTGAATGGCGTGGATCTCAACGCCATCGAATCCGGCCATTTTGGCTATAGCTGCTGATTCTGCTGCCATTTTCACCAATCTTTCTACTTCCTTGGTGGTTAGCTCTCTACAGGTTAGAGATGGATCCCAGTAGTTGGGTATAGCAGATGGTGCTACTGGTTCACCAGCTAACATTTGAGGAGCAGCAACTCGGCCAAATCCTATCCCCAGCTGCAAGAATATTTTCGTTCCATAAGCGTGGATTCTTTCTATCATTTCTCCTGCGGTAGTAATAAAGTGAGCAGGGTCGACCGTGGGAGAGAGCAGTATTCCTTCGTGGAATTTTTCCACTTCATTTTCTATTTTGGCTACCCCGGTTATAATGAGACCAGTACCCCCTTTGGCTCTTTCCACGTAGTAGTCCTCAGCCCTTTTGGAAAAACCACCTCTTGCCGTGGATAGCCCCAATATACCCATAGGAGCCATAGCAATTCTGTTTCTTACAGTTGTGCTACCTATCTTAATAGGTTCAAAAAGCTTTTCAAAATTAGCCACCAACATTCCTCCTTTTTAAATTTATTATTTTGATAAAATTACTACATATTTTTATTTATGTCAAATATTGGCCTTTTAATCGTATACTAAATAGTAATAAGGATTTTTAAATTCCTTATTAACACGAAAGAATTTCTACTTCAAGTTCTGTGGTAAAGGAGAAGTAACGATATAATTGTTGCATCTGGTGGAGGGTCACTTCTGCTTATTGACTTGAATTCTCCTTTGAGTAAACAAGAGGAGTAACTCATTTTTAGATTTACGGTTTTTTATGATAAAACGGTAAAGTTGACAAAACAAACTAAGGAGGAAGTGGTATGCCTAAAGTAAACTGGACTTTAGATAATTTGGATGAAGTTCTTTCTTCTCTCACTCCTGAACAATCTGCTCGGGCTAAAACTCTCTTTTTTATGAGATTAGCTGAGCAAGCCCATCGGTTTTATGGGGGTAAGATGCAAACTGTGCCTAAAGCAGGGGTTTTTGGTTTTAACTGGTTTAATGTCTGGTATACTCCCGGAGTTTCCAAAATTTCTACTACTATCAGAGATAATAATGATGAATCTTTTGAGCTTTCTAATCGGGGAAACCTGGTAGCAGTAGTAAGTGATTCTTCCCGGGTTTTGGGAGATGGAGATTGTACCCCTCCTGGAGGTTTGGGAGTTATGGAAGGAAAAGCTTTCCTGATGAAGTATTTAGGGGGAATTGATGCTACTGCTCTGTGTATTGATAGTAGAGATGAAAAAGGAAACCATAGAGCAGAAAAAATCATTGATTTTGTGAAAATGGCAGAACCCAGTTTTGGAGCGGTTAATCTGGAGGATATATCTCAACCCAATTGTTACCAGGTATTAGACACTTTGCGGGAAGAGTGTAACATCCCGGTCTGGCATGATGATGCTCAAGGTACTGCTTGTGTTACTCTGGCTGGTTTAATCAATGCCTTGAAGTTAGCAGATAAAAAAATAGGGGAAGTAAAAATAGTGCTTTTGGGAGCTGGAGCTTCTAATACCACTATCGCCCGGTTTATTGAGTTGGCAGGAGGCGACTTAGAGAATATGGTTATTTTTGATTCTCGAGGCGCTTTGCATCGGGATAGAAAAGATATAGAGTCTGACCCTCGCCATTATAAAAAATGGGAATTATGTCTCAAGACTAACCCGAAGAAAATTGCTGATATAGAAGAGGCTATGAGAGGAGCTGATGTTTTGATTGCTTTATCTACTCCTGGCCCGGATACAGTAAAGCCTGATTGGGTGAGGCTGATGGCAGATAAATCCATCGTTTTTGCTTGTGCTAATCCGGTTCCCGAGATTTATCCTTATGCGGCTCGGGAAGCCGGAGCTTTCATTGTGGCTACCGGTCGAGGTGATTTTCCTAATCAGGTTAATAACTCAGTAGGTTTCCCGGGGATTCTAAAAGGAGCCTTGATGGTTAGAGCCAAAAAAATATCTGATGGAATGGCCATTGCTGCTGCTTATTCTTTGGCTAACTATGCTGAAAAAAGAGGAATTCACCCGGATAATATCATTCCCAATATGGATGAAGTGGGGGTTTTCCCTCATGAAGCAAGGGATGTGGCTCAGCAAGCTATTAAAGAAAACCTGGCTCGGGTGGAAATGTCGGAGGAAGAGGCCTTTTCTCGGGCAGAGAAAGATATAAACTATTCTCGAGAATTGGTACAGATGATGATGAAGGAGAGCCTTATTGCTGTTCCTCCGGCCAGTTTACTTCAGGAAGCTCTGGATTGGGCAGTGCAGCGGGTCTAATTTTGGGAGTTTTTGCCATCGATGAGTGGCAAAAACTCTTTTCTGAATGGTAGTCGGTATGAGAAAAAGGACTTTTTAGAGGGAAGATTTAAATTAAAAAAGCCTGCTGGCTATAGCCAG
>JASGLU010000031.1 GCA_030156825.1 Candidatus Atribacteria bacterium
GGAAGTGTTCTTCTTCCTCAGTAAGTATTTATCTTTTTAAGCTTTTTTGTATTTGTTTTATCTTTTCGGGGGGTTTAAGGGGGGCGAAGCCCCCATTATAGTAGGAAGACGTTTCTCCTTCCCTCATTAAAATAGATTTTGTGGTTAACTATAGATTATAATAGAGTTGCCAGAAGGACCTTATTGAAATAAAGTTTCCTTCAGCTTGGTTTTAAGTAATTTGAAAAAATACTGGTAATGAGGAGTTTGGTTAAAGGATATGACGGAAAAATATCAAGTGGGAGTAGTAGACAATCTGGATAGTCTGTTTGAGGTTTTACCTGATTTTATTAGAAAGTCGATAGAAGAACAGAATAATGAAGATTTGATCGAAGTAGTTATGGATTTGGGCCGACCACCTGAGGCTCGTTATCCGGATGGTTTTGTTTTGCTTTCTGACCAATTGGTGGAGACAGAAGATTTAGATTATGTAGTCCAAAGGATTGGCGCTTTTACCCGGGACAACCGAGCTGGAATTGAACGCACCCTGCATCGCATTTCTTGTATCCGCAACCGGTTGGGTGACATTGTAGGCTTAACCTTGCGCATAGGGCGAGCGGTTTATGGAACGGTAGACATTTTTAGGGATATTGTAGTTTCCGGAAAAAATGTGCTTTTGTTAGGACCGCCGGGAGTGGGAAAGACCACTAAGCTGCGAGAGATAGCACGGGTTTTAAGCGATGAGTTCCAAAAGCGGGTGGTAGTGGTGGATACCTCAAATGAAATTGCTGGAGACGGTGATATCCCTCATCCGGCTATTGGACGGGCTCGAAGAATGCAGGTTTCCTCCCCGGAAAAGCAACACGATGTTATGATTGAAGCGGTAGAAAACCATATGCCCGAGGTTATCATTGTAGATGAAATTGGCCGGGAGGAAGAAGCTCGGGCTTGCAGAACCATCGCCGAGAGAGGCGTTCAACTTATTGCTACTGCCCATGGCAATTCCCTGAAGAATCTTTTACTTAATCCTACCCTAAGTGACTTGGTGGGTGGTGTGCAGTCGGTCATTCTGAGCGATGAAGAGGCTAAAAGAAGAGGCAGTCAAAAAGCGATTTTGGAACGGAAAGCTATTCCTACTTTTGATATAGTGGTTGAGCTTCGAAGCCGGGATTCTTTGGGGATTTATCATGATACCGCGCAAGCAGTAGACCTTTTGCTTCGGGGTTACGATTCTAGACCAGAATTAAGGAAAAAAACTAAAGAAGGGGCAATAGAAGTAATAGAAAGACCCAAAGCGCTTGAAACAAAGGAAGCGGTATCCCACCCCACGCCTGAGGAGCGGGCTTATCAAGTTTTAGAAGGCAAGATGTTGAAAATATACCCTTTTGCCGTGAGCAAAAACTACATTCAGCGGGCTATTAATCAACTGCAAGCCCCGTTGGAAGTGGTAGATGATGTTTCCCAGGCTGATATTCTTTTGACTCTCAAAAGCCGTTACCGGAAGAAATCGACTAAAATTAGGGAGGCTGAATTTAAGGGCATACCGGTTCATGTCATTCGGAGCAACACCTATGTTCAGGTGCAAAAATTTGTTCGGGACCTTTTTGGACTGGGCGAAATTGACCCTTCAAATAACTCGGGTTTAATCGAAGCAGAAAGGGCAGCCCGTCAGGTGTTAAAACAGAGAGAGGCAGCTGAGCTTCTTCCGCAAAATGCTTTTGTCAGACGATTGCAACATAAAATTGCCGAGCGCTATAATCTGTTTTCTCAAAGTATAGGTGAGGAACCCTTTCGGCGGGTTATTATTTATCCTCAAAGCCTGATAGAGGAAGAAGTTGAGCGATAGAGGATTTTTTATTTCGTTTGAAGGAATCGAGGGGAGCGGGAAAAGTGCACACTCCTCTCGATTGTACCGATTTTTAGAAGCTGAGGGTTATTCTTGTGTTCTTACTCAAGAACCAGGTGGTACCCCGGTAGGAGAGAAAATCCGTTCTCTTTTACTCGATCCTTTAACTGGTGATTTGGACCCTTTAACTGAAACTTTTCTTTTTCAAGCTTCTCGCAGGGAACATGTAGAAAGATTAATTAAGCCATCTCTCTCTTTGGGAAAAATTTTAATATGTGTCAGATTTATCGATTCTACCTTGGCTTACCAGGGTTTTGGCAGAAAAGTGGATTTGCAACTGTTAAAAAATTTAAATTGGATGGCTACCGGTGGAGTTTTACCCGATTTGACCTTGCTTTTAGATGTCAATCCTGAACAGGGTCTTTTACGAGCTTTATCCCATACCGGGGAAGAGGAATTAAGATTTGAACAGGAGTTTACAAGACGTAAAGAGACACTCCATTCGATTAGAAAAGGATACCTGGAATTGGCCCGAGCCAACTCCAGCAGGTTTATCATAATCGATAGCAATCGAGAAAAGGAAGAAGTTTTCCGGCAAATAAGGGATTCTGTTTTATCCCGATTGCCGAAGAAAGGGGGGAAAGAGGAGTGAGTCCTACTTCTTTACTGATTTGTGTGGTTCGAGATCAAGATGCTTTACAGTTGGTGGATGTACTGAAAGAGAAGGAAATACCTTTTACCAAGTTAGCTTCAACCGGTGGTTTTTGGAGAGAAGGGAATACTACTTTCTTGATTGGAGTGGATGACCCTAAAAAAGAAGAGGCTATTACCCTTATCCGAGAAATATGCAAAAGAAGGGAAGAGGTGGTGGAATCTTCCTTGCCGGTTAACGAACCTATTGGTCCTTATATTCCTCAAAAAATAAAAATCGCTAAAGGCGGAGGAGTTTTGTTTGATATTCCTATTCAAGGTTATGAGAGGTTTTGACCGTTTTGAGCTGGTCTAAAATATATGGGCACAAAAACCAGAAAGAGTATTTCCAGAACATCATTACTCAAGGGAAATTGCACCATGCCTACCTTTTTTCTGGACCGCCGGGAGTAGGTAAGGAAACTTTTGCCTTTGAAGTGGCAAAAGCGCTCAATTGTCTCAACCTTACCCCCCAGGGAGCGTGTGACCACTGTCAATCTTGTCGGTCAATTATGGGTTTTACTCACCCGGATATTTTGCTGCTTAAACCGGATGGGGGGTCGCTTAAAATCTCACAAGTAAGAGATTTTATTAGGCAGCTAAGCTGGGCTCGAGTTACCGGTAATTTTCGGTTAGGGATAATTACTGATATTCATCTTTTAACCGAAGAAGCGGCTAATTGTTTACTGAAAACCATAGAAGAGCCTCCTCTTCATAGTGTGCTGTTACTGACTACCAGTCAATTGCATCAGGTATTGCCCACCATTATTTCTCGTTGTCAGCCCTTTCATTTTTCTCAACTTAAAAAGGAAGAGGTGGTTCAGTTTTTGGAAAATGTACAAGGATTGTCGAAAGAAGAAGCGCTGGTAATTGCTGAAGAAGCGCAGGGAAGTATTGGTCAGGCAATCACTCTGGTTAAAGAAGGGGGAAAGGCCCGAGAGCAGGCACTCTATCTTTGGCAATGTCTGAATAAAGGACAGTCTGTCTTAAAATTAGGAAAGTGGTTATCCAGTAATCAGGGTTATTTTTCGGAAATTATTCTTTTTTTAGAAAGATACTTAAGAGATGTGCTTATCTGGAAATTGGGAGGAAGTGAAACCCAGAGGGTAATTTTCTTCCCCCACCTTCTAAAATTTATAAAAGAAGATTCAGCCCGACTCAAGCAGGAAACTTGCCGGAAACTTATTGTTTTATTAGAAGACTTAATGGATAGTTGGTCGAGGAATTTAAACTTGGATATTGCCTTTATTTCTTTTTGGTTTAAGGCAAGAGAGGAAATAGAAAATGGCGACTAAAGTAATAGGGGTTCAATTTGAAGGTAATTTAAAACCGTATTATTTCGATCCTCGGAAATTTGAGTTTACTGTAGGGCAAATGTGTGTAGTAGAAACGGTGTTTGGGATGGAACTGGGCAAAGTGGTTAGCCCTCCTCGTTTAGTTCAAGAGGTGCCCAAGAGTTTAAAACCGGCAGTTCGTCCGGCGCAAGCGATTGATTTGCTGCAATACCAAACCAATAAAGAAAAAGCAAAAGAAGCTTTTGAGATTGCTCAAGCAAAGATTGCCGAACATGCTTTGCCCATGAAATTGCTCCAGGCTCATTATACTCTGGATCGTAGCCGACTGACCTTTTATTTCGGAGCGGAAGAGCGAGTGGATTTTCGCTCCTTAGTAAAAGACTTAGCTGCTATCTTTCGAACCCGAATTGAACTGAGACAAATGGGAGTAAGAGACGAAGCCAGGATGATTGGCGGATTGGGTATGTGTGGCAGAGAATTGTGCTGCAACTGCTTTTTAGGAAATTTTAGCCCGGTTTCAATTAAAATGGCAAAAGAACAGAACCTGGCCTTGAATTCGGCCAAAATTTCTGGCATTTGTGGAAGGCTCATGTGTTGTTTGGCTTTTGAATACCCTCTTTACCGGAAACTGATTTATAAATTACCTAAAAGGGGGAGCAAAGTTCTCACCCGCCGGGGGTGGGGAAAAATTATTCAGGTAGATATCTTCAAAGACCGGATTTTAGTAGAACTGGATAACGGCCAGGAAATTTCCATTGGTGAGGAGGAATATAATCGCTACTTTCTGTAATAAAGAGCGGAACTTTTAAAGAGCGGAACTTTTTTATCTTTGTTATTATAAAATAAAGAGAAGAAAGGAATGGTGAGTAATGGATAAAGTTGCGAGTGAAGTTTGGTATCAAAGTTTAACCCAGGAAGAAGAAAAGCTTTGGTTTGAGCAAAAAATTAAAGAATGTCAACCTAAGTTGACTAAATTTGCCTATCATCTTACCAGAAACTCAGAAAAAGCGCAGGACCTTATTCAAGAAGCTCTTTTACGAGCTTTTAAATATCGCAAAAGTTATAAACCTCAATATCCTTTTAGCAATTGGGTTTGCACTATTCTGCTTAACGTTCACCGACAAAAGTGCAAAAAAGAAAAATTGATGCGCTTTTTTGTTCCCTGGAAGGAAGATGGAGAAGAAGAGGAAGACCTATGGGAATTTATCGCGGTAGAGGGGGACAATCCGGAAGAAAAAACGATTAAAAATCAAATTTGGAAAGATTTGGGGAAGGTTATTGAAGAGCTGCCTCCTAAAATGAAAGAGGTAGTAGTATTGTGTGACCTTTTGGGTCACTCTTATGAAGAGACCAGCGAGATTGTGGGATGTCCCCTGGGTACAGTCCGTTCCCGTCTGCATCGAGCGAGAAAAAAAATAAAGCAGTCGGTTGAAGAAAAATATGGGTCGGATTTTTTAGCGACTTGGGGATGATAGCTTTGGATTGTAAACGGGTTCAGGAAAAACTTTCTTCTTTCCTGGATCAGGAACTAACTCTTGCTGAACAAAAAGAGTTAGAGCAACATTTAAATATCTGTCCGGATTGCGAAAGGGAATGTGAGAAATTGCAAGCTGTCCGAGATATGCTTGAGGAATTCGGTCAAGCTGGCGTTTCTCTGGAAGAGAGCCTTCCTCTGGAACAGATAGAGCAGAAAGCGAGGGTTGATAATCGAATAAGAACGGTAGTGCTAAGTTTGGTAGTTATTTCTTTTTTAGGCTTGTTGTGGGGAGTTTTTTCTTATTTTTCTCATTACGAGCCAATTGATCCTGATTCTTTCACGGTGGTGGCAGAAATTACCACCCCTTTTCAGGAACAATCGGAAAGTGGGCCTCAAGCTACTTTTCTTCCTTTTTTAGAGTTGACTTCTGGTGGTTGGTAAGTTGGGTAGAGTGTGGTTAGGAATTATATTGATTTTAGCGATTACTTCTTTTTTAGCGTCATTTGTCGAAGCTCGGATTTTAGGTCCGGCAGAGGCAGAGATGTTTATTCAGCAGTTAATTGAGAGAAGTACCAGCCAAAATTTTTGGGGCCTCTGGCAGGAAAAAGATAGGATTACCTCTAAAAACCGGTTTTTGGAGGTAATTTTCTTGGAGAACGGGGGATTTGGCTGGACTAACTTGAAAGATGACCATTCTCGGTTTTCGGTAGAAAAAGATGGATTGTGTTATGTGTTTGATGTTAACAGCCAGCAGTTAATCCAAGTTTATCCTTTGTTAGATTCCCCTTTTTTACCTCTTCGTCCTCAAGAAGTACCCCTCTTTTTAGAAAACTATCTGGTTGACCTGCAGGGAGATCGGGTTTTTTTTCTGGAGCGAGAGAGTGGGGAAATAAAACGTTCTTTACTTTTAGACAACGGTTCCGTTCGAGGGCAAACCTGGTATCAACCGGATGGGAGAGTGAAAAGGGAGGGGAAATTTGTATATCAGGATTTTACTCCGGAGTGGAAAGAACTGGATTCTTGGTTAGAAATAATGGAACAAGCCCTACCCCAAGCCAGTCTTTCCTACCAAACTTCTGTTTCTCTCTCTGCTGACTTTCCTCAGGTGCTTGTTCCTGGGTTTCGGTTGCTTCGGATTTTTCTGGTAAAGAACAAAGAAGGGGAATGGCATCAATTGGTATATGGTGATGGTCTGCAGAGAATTTCCTTGGTTAGAAGCCGATTCCCTTATCAATTTTCTTCTGATTTTCTTAAGAAAACGATAACTGTAAGTGAAAGTAGTCAAGGTACAACAATTGTCGAAAAAGACCGGGGACATCTGTTAATCGCTACTGGTGATTTTTCCCAGGAAATGTTCCAGGCCATCTTAGAGTCCATTAAATAATCAAAAAATAAATATTAGAAGGAGGTTTGAAGACTAATGATTAGTTTGAGAAAGAAGCAAATTGTTGGATTAGTATCGATAGTTTTTTGTTTGGTTTTTACCCAAATTGCTCTGGGAGCAAATTCTACCATTTCCGAAAATCCCAACTTGGTAGCGGACACGGTAGAGAAAGTTAGCCCGGCTGTGGTTAACATTGATACCTTAAAAACTGTTACTTACCGTTCGCCTCTGACTCCCTTTTTAAACGACCCTTTTTTCCGGCGATTTTTTAATATTCCGGAAGATGAGCTTGAGCGGCAGATTCCAAGCAGAGGGATAGGTACGGGATTTATATTTAGAGACGATGGCTACATTTTAACCAACGAACATGTGATTAGTGGAGCGGACGAGATTAAAGTAACTTTTTTGGATGGTCAGGAATTCGAAGGAAGGATAGTGGGGTCTGACCCTTTAACCGATATTGCAGTGGTAAAAATAGAGGCTGAGGAAAAATTGCCGACTATCCCCTTGGGGGATTCTGACCAGGCTCGGGTAGGAGAATGGGTGATAGCCATTGGTAACCCCTATGGTTTCTCTCATACAGTAACGGTGGGGGTTTTAGGTGCAAAAGGGAGGCCGGTCTATACTGGGGATGCCGGGAGAGAATACGAAAACTTTTTGCAGACTGATGCTGCTATCAATCCGGGCAACAGTGGTGGACCATTGCTTAATTTAGCCGGCGAGGTTATCGGAATTAACACAGCCATTATTCCTTACGCCCAGGGGATTGGTTTTGCTATACCAATTAATATGGCCAAATCTATAATCGACCAACTAATAGAAAAAGGAAAAGTGGTAAGGGCTTGGTTAGGAGTTTACATTCAAGATTTAACTCCAGAAATTGCTGAGCAGTTTGGATTGGAGGAGCCCCGGGGAGCATTGGTGGCCGATATAGTAGCGGGTGGTCCGGCAGAAGAAGCAGGAATTCAGCGGGGAGACGTAATTTTAAAAGTGGGCTCGAGTGAAATAACCGATGTTAAGCACTTACAGCAGGTTATCCGCTCTCACCGTCCGGGAGACAAGACAACCGTTGAAGTTTGGCGAGATGGGAAGTTGCTTACCTTAGAGGTTGTATTAGAAGAGTTGCCCCAGGAAGAAACCTCTTTGGCTGTGCCGCAAACGATTGATTTGGGTTTGGAGGTGGAAGAAATAACTTCCGACCATGTCAAACAGTTTGCTCTAAAACGAGAACGAGGAGTGGTAATAGTGAGTATCCAACCGGGTGGAGTAGCTGATCAGGCTGGACTGCGACTGGGGGATGTAGTTTTAGAGATTAACCGCCGCCCGGTGGAATCATTGAACGATTGGTACAGCGCTTTGAGTGAAGTAGAGCCAGGGAAGACGGTGTTATTTTTAATTGATCGGGGAGGAAGAACTTATTACGTCCCGGTTAAGACGATGGAGGAAGAAAAATAAACTTTGTTGATAAAAAAAGGGAGTGGGGTCAGGTTTTTATCTGCCCTACTCCCTTGGGTAACTTGGGGGACATTACCCTGCGCACTCTGGACACTTTAGCTCGGGTTGACTATATTGCTAGTGAGGATACCCGCGTTACCAAGAAATTACTTAGTTACTATCAAATAAAAAAGCCGCTTTTTTCTTATCATGCCTATAATTTTTCAGAATCTGCTAAAAAGATAATTTCTTTGGTGCGGGAAGGCTTCCGGGTAGCTTTAGTGTCTGACGCGGGTATGCCCACTATCCAGGATCCGGGGAAAGAGTTAATTTCTCTCTTGGAGCGAGAAAACATTCAATTTGAGGTATTGCCTGGGCCCTCGGCTTTGATTTTAGGAGTGGTGTATTCCGGGTTTAAAGGGGAAGGGTTTCTCTTTTTAGGCTTTTTGCCGCGAAAAAAAGGGGAAAGGAAGCGAGCCCTAAAAGAAGCTTTTCAACAATCTCAAAAAATAGTCTTATACGAGTCACCCCAGCGACTGCTTTCTTTGTTGGAAGAAATTTCCCAGGTGGGGGAAGGCGATCGTCAGCTGGTTATTTGTCGCGAGTTAACTAAAATTCATCAAGAAATCAAAAGAGGGCAAGTAGAAAGGATTAAAGAAGAGCTTATTGCTCAAGGTCGAGAGTTAAAGGGGGAAATTGTATTGGTGATAGAGGGGAAAGAACCGCCAGTAGCACGAGAAGAGATAACCCGCCTAACCCAGGAGCTACGCAAAAAAGGATTAACCCAAAGGGATATAGTAGAGGTAATAAACTTAACTTTTGGCGTAGGCAAGAATGTGGCCAAAAAATATACTCAGTCGGTGCAAGCAGTTGATTTTAGTTAAGAAAATTGATTTAATTGATGATGACGAAGGAGGTGAACAATCATTCTGGGCAAGAAAAAGAGAGAAGGGGCAGAAGTAGTTCTTTTTATTTTTTCTCTTTCCTCCCTTATTTTCTTATTAGGCATAGTAGCGATTTTATTTTTTGAAGGTTTGCCGGTATTTTTCCAGATTTCCCCGGCACAATTTTTTTTGGGTCGGAGATGGTTTCCCACCTCTTCTCCTCCCCAGCTTGGTATTCTTCCTCTTCTTTTGGGCTCTCTGCTTGTGACTGGTGGTAGTTTACTTTTTGCCGTTCCGCTGGGACTTTTATCGGCTATCTTTTTAGCGGAAATTTGTCCTTCTGGCATGCGAGAAATATTAAAACCGGTGACAGAGATTTTAGCCGGTATTCCTTCGGTAGTTTACGGTTTTTTTGGAGCGATAATTTTATCCCCTTATATCCGAAGCCTTTTTTCTTTGCCTACCGGTTTAACCGCTTTTACCGCTTCGGTGATCCTGGGTATTATGGCTGTTCCTACTATAGTAAGTATTGCTGAAGATGCCATCAACTCTGTTCCTCGAGAGTATCGAGAAGCCTCTTTGGCCCTGGGTGCTACCCATTGGGAAACCATTCAAAAAGCGGTGTTACCCGCTTCTTTTTCCGGGATTAGTGCTGCTATAGTTTTAGGGGCGGGTAGGATTATCGGGGAAACGATGACGGTTTTGATGGTGGCCGGAGGGGCAGCTGTTATCCCTAAGAGTTGGTTTCAACCGGTTAGAACTATGACTGCCACTATTGCAGCTGAAATGGGAGAAGCTCCCTTTGGTAGTACCCACTATCACGCCTTGTTCGCTATTGGTCTGGTTTTGTTCCTTATCACTTTGGGATTAAACTTGGTTGTGGACCATGTAATAGAAAGGTATAGGGCGAGATTCCAATAATGAAAAAAATACTTCCCTTTGCTATTAGAAAAAAGTATGCGGTTCAAAATATCTGGTTTACTGTCTTGTGGATTTCAATGATTTTGGTTTGTTTAATTTTAGGAGCCATTTTAGCTTTTATATTTGCTCGGGGGGCGGGAGTGATAAGCTGGGAATTCCTTACTTCCTTTCCCCGAAAAGGGATGACCGAAGGCGGCATTTTGCCGGCTATTGTTGGAACTTTTTATCTGGTGTTGGGAAGTATTGCTTTTTCCCTTCCATTGGGCCTTTTTTCTGGGATTTATCTTACTGAATATGCTCGACCGGGACCAACGGTTCGAATTATTAGGGTGGCAATTCACTGTTTGGCCGGTGTGCCTTCGGTGGTTTTCGGCTTATTCGGGCTATCTGTTTTTGTTAAGTTTTTTGGATTTGGGGTGTCCCTCCTTTCTGGAGCCTTAACTCTTGGCATTCTCTCTCTTCCTATCATTATCACTTCGGTCGAAGAATCGCTCAAAAACATCCCTCTCTCTTTTCGAGAAGCTTCTTTGGCTTTGGGAGCAAGTAAATGGACTACTATTCGGAAAGTGGTGTTACCCCCTGCACTCCCCGGGATTTTGACCGGAGTAATTCTTTCTATTGGGAGAGTGGCGGGGGAGACCGCTCCTATTATGTTTACCGCAGCTGCTTTTTATGCGCGAGGTCTGCCAAATTCAATTTTTGACCGGGTGTTAGCTCTCCCTTACCATATTTTTGGACTAATGACTGAGGGAACAAGGCCGGATAAACAGATTCCTATTGCTTATGGCACAGCGGTGGTTCTATTGGTTCTGGTTTTGGGAATTAATTTTGTGGCTATCTATCTTAGAAGAAAGTTTCGGGCTTCGAAAGAGTGGTGAAAAATGGCAGAGGATAAAATTTCGATTCAAGACTTTAGCGTTTTTTTTGGTCAAAGCCAAATCTTGCATAACATTAGCATGGGAATTGCTGCTAACCAGGTAACGGCTATTATTGGTCCTTCTGGATGTGGAAAATCGACCCTTCTCCGCAGCATCAACCGGATGAACGATTTTTTCGAAAATATGAGGATAGAAGGAAAAATTATCTTTGATGGAAAAAACGTTTATGGGCCAGAAATTGACCCGGTAGAAGTGCGGCAAAAAGTTGGAATGGTTTTTCAAAGGCCCAATCCTTTTCCCAAGTCTATTTTCGAAAATGTAGCTTATGGTTTACGAATTCAAGGTTGGCGAGATAAGAAAAAAATCAGTCAACGGGTGGAAGAAAGTTTAAAATCAGCTGCTTTGTGGGATGAGGTTAAAGACCGTTTGAACTCGTCTGCTTTTGCTCTATCTGGAGGTCAACAACAACGTTTGTGTATTGCCCGGGCATTGGCGGTAGAACCGGAGGTCTTGCTGATGGATGAACCGGCCTCCGCTTTAGACCCAATTGCTACTGCTCGGATAGAAGAGTTGGTTAAACAATTAAAAACCAGGTACACTATTTTGCTGGTTACTCACAACATGCAAGAGGCGGCTCGAACTTCTGATTTTACCGCCTTTCTTCTTTTAGGTAAGCTGATAGAATTTGGCCCTACTCCGCAGATTTTTACCAACCCTCAAAAGAAGGAGACGGAAGATTATCTTACTGGGAGGTTTGGTTGATCGTGCGCAAACTACTTCTTTTGATAGTGATGTTTTGCTTTTTGGTCGGGGTATCTCCGGCTGGCGGAGAAGAGGTTCCTTACCTTGCCCTTTTTCCTTTCGTATCCCGAGATGGAGAAGATGATTATTTAGGTTATTTACTTCGAGATTTAATTAAGATTGGTTTGGAAAGTACACAACAAGTAAGCATTTGTCCTACCTACATTAGTGACGATCTTTTCTGGGAAGCAAAAATATCTCGCTCATCGCTTTTGATTCCGGTTACCCTGGAAAATTTGGGAAAAGAGTTGGGTTGTTCTTGGATTGTAACTGGCTCTTTTCGAATTCGTTCCTTAGCGGATAGAGAAAAAATTTTGGTTAGCCCCAGGTTATACCAGGTGGGAAAAGGGGAGTATTATGACCTCGAAAGCCAGGTTTTTGACCCCGATGAGTTGGTTGCACTAAGTCTGGCAGTGAGCGCTTCTATTTTAGACAGTTTTCAACTGCAGGCAGAAATTTTTATTCCCCCCCTCGAAATTCACAAATTGATTCCTCTTTATCAAGGAGTAGCAAAAATGGAAGAGGCCCTGAGAACATACGGTCAGGCTCAATTTCCAGATAAGCCTCTCTGGCAAGAAGCCTTTTCGCTGGCGGAGAAAACCGTGAGCCAGGAGCCAGCATATGGAGAAAGTTATTTTTATTTAGCTAAAATGTATCAAAAAACCGGCTGGTTGGCTAAAGAAGTTGAAGTTTGGAATCTTTATCTTGGTCAATTTGGCCAGGAACCCGCTTTTATCCCACAGATAAGCCAGGCCTATCTGCGGTTGGCTTATGCCTATTTCCAACAGAAGAAAAACGACTTAGCTCTGGAAAGTATTCAAAAAGTGATTGAACTCAATCCTTCTTTTGCTGAGGCTTATTATTTATGGGGCAGGATTGAATACGAATCCGGAAAAACGGAAGAAGCCCAAAAACTCTGGGATAAAGCTTTTGAGCTTGATCCCTCTTTGGAAGAGGCGGCTTATTTTGCCCGGGTAGCCCAGGAAGCCCAGATTTTTGGGCAAGAACCTTATGAAGCTTACCGACAGGGTTATCAACTTTTTGCCGATGGACGACTGACAGAGGCAGAACAATATCTTAAACAGGCTGTCCAGCTGAATCCCCAAATGAAAGAGGCTTTTTATTGGTTAGGGAGGACTTTATACTCTTTGGGAAAATTGGAAGAAGCAGAGGAGGCCTGGCGAAAAGTACTGGAGCTCGATCCTTTTCACAGTCAAGCTCGCCGGTTTTTGGATCGAACTGTTCAGGAAAAAAACTATGGTAGATTGGCGGTCAACGCTTTCCGGGAGGGATATGAGCTTTACCAGGAAGCGCGTTATCTGGAAGCAATCCCTTACTTTCGGGAGGCGGTAAATCTTAGCCCTACTTTTCTCGATGCCCATCAATATCTGGCTCGCTCTTACTATCAGTTGGGAGAAAAGGAAAAGTACATCGAAGAGCGGGAAAAAACTATTCAACTTTTGTCCAACCAGGAGGAAAAAGCATGGCAGTATTACCAGATAGCTTTTGAGCTTTTTTCTTGGGAAGAAAAAGAAACGGCTCTGGAATTCTTAGAGAAATCCCTGCAGGTAAGTCCTACCACCTCTGCCTATCTTTTGGCCGGCTCGATCTGGGAAGAAAAAAAAGAATGGGAAAAAGCAGCTGATAACTATCTGGCTGCCTTTTTAGCTTCCTCTCAAAAAGAAGAAAAAGCTCAGGCTTTGTGGGGAGCGGCAGTAGCTAAGGTTAATCTGGAAGAGTGGCAAGAAGCATTGACTTTGTTGGATCAGTTAGTGGTAGATTATCCTTTCTCGAGTTTTATTGAGGAAGCAGAAGCACTGCGAATAGAGGCTTTAGTGCGAGAGGGAGATTACCAGGAAGCGCGTTTGAGCTGTGACCAATTTTTGCTTCGTTTTCCCCAGAGCAGTTTCCAGGAAAAAGTCCAATTCTGGCAGGCGGCTTCCTGGTATAGTGAGGAGCTGTGGAACGAAGCCGCCCAAGCTTTGAGGGGTTTTTTGGACAAATTTCCCCAAAGTGCTTATCAAAAACAGGCTTTAGAGATGTTAGGTTATAGTTATCGTAACCAGGGTAAAGAAGAGGAAGCAAGGGAAATTTTCTCCCGCTTAGGGGGAGAAGAGGGTAGTTTTTTGGAAGCGGATACTTTTTACCGGCAAGGGAACTGGGAAGAAGCTAAACAGAGATTTAGGTCCTACTTAGAAAAATATCCGGTGGGGAATTTTTCTTTGGAAGCCAAGTTGAAATTAGCCTCCTGCCTGATAGAAACCAACTCTCCCGATGAGGCAGAAAAAGTAATTGCTGGTTCGGAGACTCAGCTAAAAGAACTATTTCCAGAAGACTTTTTGCGCTTACAAGCTAAATTATACTTTCAGAAAGAGGACTGGGGAAAAGTAATAGCCGCCTTAAAGGATTTGGAAGGTAGAGTTGGCAGTCTTGAAAGAGACTATCTTTTGATTTTAACCTGGGCTTATTTTAATTCTGGAGAAGAAGAACTGGCTCGAGAACTCCTTTTACAAGCCGGTGAAAACCCGGATGAAGTTCTTACCGACCCGGTTAAGGGTTTAATTGAAGAAGCACTTTTACTGGTAGAGCGGGGAAGTTATCCTTTAGCTTTAGAGAAATTAGAGGAGGCAGAAAAGCAAACTCTTACTCCGGAACAAGCCGAAATTATAACCTTTCTCCAGGGAAAGGTCTACTATTTTACCGGAGAAACGGAAAAGGCCTTTTCTTATCTTCAAACGGTATGGAACCGAGAAGAGTCAGAATTTCGTTCGGAGGTCAGCTTTTACCTGGGACAAATAGCTTTCAATCAGGAAGATTGGGAAAGTGCAGTGCAATTTTATTCTCAGTTAGGAGAAAACCCCCCAAAAGAGATAATGTGGAATTTGGCTCGGGCTTATCATTATTTGAGCCGGCCAGAAAAAAGCATTTTTTGGCTACATAAACTGCAAGGCGACCCGACTTTTGATGAGGAAGCAAGTTTGTTACTTTTAGAAGAGCTTTATTCCCAAAAAGATTTCTCCTCCTTTTTAGAGCAGGCCTCTCTTTTTATCGATAAATATCCCGACCACAATCGAAGGGAGGAACTGATCTATCTCTCGGTTTGGTCGGCCTATTTTTTGAAAAATTGGGATAAAACTATAGAACTTATTAATTCCTATCGAGATAATTTTCCTCAGGGAGAAAAAATAGAAGAATTAACTTCCCTTTTAGCCGATGTTTATATTACGCAGGGAGATTATTATTCGGCTATTCAGACTCTAAGAGGTATAGAAAACGGGGTAGAAAAAGAGTATACTTGGTATCGTTTGGGTAGCCTTTATTTTAAGTTAGAAGATTTTAGTCAGGCAATTCCTTACCTGGAAAAGGTGTTTGAGCAGGCGAGTACTGATTACTACACCCAAGCCGGCTATTTATTGGGAGTAAGCTGGGAGTACTTGGGAGAAACCGATAAGGCGCTGGAAGTTTATCAAACGCTGGCCGGGGGTGAGCAAAAAGATCAATGGACAGCCATGGCTAATGAGAGATTAAATTTGTTGACGAACTGATAAAAGGGATTTAGACTTATTCTGATTCTGGTAGTAAGTGGGAGGTCTACTAATATGCAAATTTTTTCGGTAGTAGTTAAAGGCGGGTACCTTATGTACCCGATCATTGCCTGTTCGATTATTGCACTGGCAGTGTTTTTGGAGCGTTGGTACGTTTTAAGAATTGCCCGGGATAAAGTAAAAAAATACGTTCGCTCTTTGAGAAAAGCTCTTAATCAAAAAGATTTAGCCGCCGTGATTGAAGTTAGTCAAAAACACCCGGGTCCTGCCTCCCGGATTATATTGGCTGGATTGCGGAGGTATTTTAACGGCTATCCCCGAGAAGCTAAAGAAGGGATGGAAATGGTGGCCATGCAAGAATTCCCTATCTTTGAAAAAAGACTGGGAGTGTTAACTACCATTGCCAGCATCTCTCCTCTTTTGGGGCTTTTAGGTACGGTAACCGGAATGATTAAAACTTTTGATATCATTTCCATAGTGGGAGTGGGAAGGCCGATGGAGATGGCAGGTGGTATTTCTGAAGCTTTAATTACTACCGCTGCCGGCCTCTCGGTTGCTATTCCCACAGTTATTGCTCATCATTATTTGTCCGGGGTAGCGGAAGAAACGATTAACGATATTGAGAAGATAAGCACTGAAGTGCTGGAGATTATTGATGAAGAAACAAATAACTGGGAAACTTTAGAGAATAATTCGAGTGAGGAAAGAGGGATTTATGTTCCAGTTCCGTCGTCTGAAGAAGAAGCCCAAGCCTGAAATTAATATGACCCCCTTGGTGGATGTGGTTTTGCAGCTGGTAATTTTTTTCCTGGTAACTACCACTTTTATCAGTGTAGAAACCGGTGCCCAGGTAAATCTCCCCTCAGCTAACTTTTCTCGTATTGAAGAGGCTCAAACTTCGACTATAACTATTACCGAGGACAACCTTCTTTATTTTGATGGTGCCCTAACCGATTGGAATGAGCTACCCTCTTTTGTTATTTCGGAAATCAGGAAGGACCCCCAAACTACCTTCGTTATCGAGGCCGATAAGCGGGTTTTCCATGAGGTGGTAGTGCGAGCAATGGACATCTTGAAAACCTCAGGGGCAGAAAGGATAGCCATTGCCACTCAGCCTCCCCAAGAAGAGTGATTTTTAATGATTCAAGAGAAAAAAGTCTGGTCTTGGTCTTTAATTTTTTCTTTAGTTATTAACCTTTTGATTTTAGCTGCGGTGTCTGTCTATTGGTTTTCCTTCCGCTATGTCCCACCTGAGCAGGAAGAGCCTATTGTGGTGGAACTTTTAGAAATTCCAGCTCAAGTTGAACCGGAGACTGCTCTTCCCAGTGAGGCTGAATTGGCTGAGCTATCGCCTATTCCGGAAGTTGAAGAAAAAACGGTAGAGGAAGAAGTTCAGGTGAAAAGTGAAATTGCCACTGAGGTAGAGCAACAGAAAGAAGAAACTACGATTCCTAAACCAGAAGTTAGTTTGCCTGATTCCAGCTTGGTAGTTGAAAAATCTCCTCCCTCAGGCGAACAACTTTCTCAACCAGGGGAAGATATCAGTGTTCCTGCTGATTTAGAATGGCAGGGACTGGAAGCCGAGAAAACTATTAAGGCAAAGTTGGAAGAGATGGGAGAGTCTACCCAGTTAGCCCATTTAGCCCAGCAAGGAGCAGAACAAATTGAGAGTACAGTGGGTAAGACTTTAGCTACCGGGGAATTGACCGTTCCCACTTCGGTAGAAAAGAAATCTCCTTTTACTAAAAGACCAATTGCTATCATAGTAGAAAATGCTCCGGCTGCTCGACCTCAGTCTGGTTTAAACCAGGCCGATATAGTTTATGAAATCATGACCGAAGGAGGGATTACCCGCTTTTTGGCTATATATTATTCTCAAGCTCCTCAAAAAGTAGGTCCGGTTCGGAGCGCTCGTCCTTATTTTATCTTAAAAGCAGCTGAGCATGAGGCTATCTTTGCCCACTGTGGTGGTAGTGTAGAGGCTTATGTATATTTAGAACAGTTAGCGGTGGACGCGATAGATGAAATGAAACATTTTCAGGCTTTTTGGAGGGCAAGAGAAAGAAAGCCTCCTCATAACCTTTTTACTTCAATAACCTCTCTTCGAGAAGAAGCCCAGCGCTTAGGTTTGAACCGTCCGGTTCGTTCACCCGGGTTTGCCTATATTGTGTCCAATCCTTCTTCCAGAGGCGAAAATGCTTCTCAAGTTGAAATAAAATACTATTCTGATTATCGGGTGGAGTTTAGGTATTTTCCAGAGCAAAAAATTTATCGGCGTTGGATAAACGGCCAACCGCACATAGATGAGGGTTCAGGGGAACAAATTTACTGTTCTAACGTTATTGTTCAGGTAACCGAACAGAAAGTTAAAGATAAAGAAGGAAGGTTGGAAATTAATTTTGAAGGTCAGGGTTCAGGCTGGTTATTTTCGGAGGGTAGAGTAATGCCAATTCGATGGGAAAAGCCAAATTTGCGGGACCAAACTAAATTTTATTTTGCCGATGGTCAGGAAATACAGATTAATCCTGGGAAAACTTGGATTCAGGTAATAAGCACTGAAAATGAGGTGATATTTTAATTGCATCCCATTCTTTTTTATTTAGGAGACTTTCCGGTATATTCTTACGGAGTTTTGTTGGGAGTGGCCTTATTGGTAGGAATCTGGTATGCTATGGTTAGAGCCAAAAAATATCAGCTTTCCGAGGAAATAGTGATAGAGGTAAGTGCCCTTTCTATTTTAGGGGGAGTGCTCGGAGCTCGGCTGGTGTATGTCCTTTTAAATTGGGAATTTTATCGTTCTAATCTGGTCAGCGTCTTTTCCTTCCGAGAAGGGGGATTAACTTTCTACGGGGGTATAGGCGGAGCTTTGTTATTGGTTGTAATTTATACTGTGGTTAAAAAACAGTCTTTACCTCTTCTCCTTGATGTTTTTACTCCTCCCATTGCTTTGGGATATGCTATTGCCCGGGTGGGGTGTTTTCTAAACGGATGTTGCTATGGCCGGGTGTCTCCCTTTTCCTCCTGGCCGTTAGCAGTCCATTTCCCTCACTTATCTGGGATGCATTATCCGACGCAAAATTACTCTTCTTTATACTCTTTGGTTATCCTTTATCTCCTTTTAAGAATGGAGCGTAAAAAAAGTTTTGAGGGAGAGCTCTTTTTAGACTATCTCTGGCTTTATGGGATTTCCCGATTTTTAGTTGAATACTTAAGGGACGAACCATTTGTCGTTGGGGGAATTTTCACCATAGGTCAATTTGCTTGCCTCTGGATTATCATAGGTGCTCTTTCTTTGAGGGCTATTATTAAAAGCCGTGGGCAAAACCATGTTTGAAGAATTGGTCGAATCTTTCCTCAATTTTCTTTTCTGGGAAAAGAGGGCCGCAGACAATACGGTTGAGGCCTATGCTCAAGATTTACAAACTTTTTTAGTTTTTTTAGCTGATCGAGAAGTAGAAGATTTATCTGAGGTTTCCCTCTCTCTTTTGGAAGATTACTTGCAAGAACAATCGAGAAAAGGGCTAACTCCCCGTTCTTTAGCTCGTCGTATTTCCAGTTTAAGAAACTTTTTTTCCTTCTTACACCGAAAAAACATAATTTCCCAAAACCCGACCAAACTTTTGGATCTGCCTAAAATAGGAAAAAACCTACCCAACGTGCTTACGGTAGAGGAGGTGGAGACTTTGCTTTCTGCTCCTTCTTCTACCACCCCGAGAGGGTTAAGGGACCGAGCTATTTTGGAGCTTCTTTATGGGAGTGGACTCCGGGTGAGTGAACTTACCTCATTGGAGTTTTCTCATCTCGACCTGGAAAATAGAGTGCTCCGCTTGTGGGGGAAAGGTTTTAAAGAGCGGATTGTCCCTTTTGGCCAATCGGCGCAAGAAGCTTTGATTACTTATTTAGAGAAAGGCAGAGGTCACTTCCAAAAAAAATCTAAAAATAACTACCTGTTTTTGGGTCCCTCTGGGAAACAGCTATCTCGCCAAAATATTTGGCACTTAATTCAGAAGTACACTCTCCAGGCAGGAATCAAAAAACGGGTTACTCCCCATACCCTCCGTCATTCCTTTGCTACTCATCTATTAGAGAATGGAGCCGATCTCAGAATAGTACAGGAGTTTTTAGGTCACAGTGATATCTCCACCACCCAGATTTATACTCACATAACCAGAAAAGCTTTAAGAAGAGCTTATGACCAAGCCTTTCCTATCCACTAAAGAACTAAAAAAAGAGGTGATTGCTTCATGATTTTACCCGAAAAAATCAGAGAGAGTACTAACTTTATTCAGGAGAAAATCAACTTCAAACCCCAAATTGGGATCATTTTGGGAACTGGATTGGGAGCTTTGGTGGATGAGATTGATATCGACCGGGTTATTCCCTATGAAGAGATTCCCCATTTTCCTTTATCTACGGTAGAAAGTCACAAAGGGAATTTAATTCTTGGTTATCTTTCTCAGAAGCCGGTGGTGGTGATGCAGGGTCGGTTTCACTATTATGAAGGTTATAGCATGCAGGAAATTACCTTTCCAGTGCGAGTGATGAAAGCGTTGGGAGGAGAAATTCTGTTTGTGAGTAATGCTGCCGGAGGGATGAATCGCAATATGCAAAGAGGGGATTTGATGGTTATCACTGACCACGTCAACCTTTTGGGAGATAACCCTCTACGAGGAATTAACTATCCTGACTTGGGGCCACGCTTTCCTGACATGTCGGAAACTTACGACAAAGAGCTGAGGGAGATAGCCCTGCAAATAGCGCTGGAAGAGCGAATTTACCTCCATCAGGGAGTATATGCGGCTTTAACAGGACCCAACCTGGAAACTCCGGCTGAATACAGATTCCTTATTGCTATTGGAGCAGATGCGGTAGGAATGTCTACTGTTCCTGAAGTAATAGTAGCCAAGCATGCCGGTATGAAAGTGTTTGGCATATCGTGTATTACTGATTTAGCTATAGACGGGGTAGTTGAACCGGTTGGGTTTGAACAGATTGTAGAAGCGGCCAATCAAGCCGAACCTAAGCTTACGCTTATTATTAAAAATTTGGTGGGTAGGGTCAGGCTTTGATTGGTGAGTTACTGGAGGTAGCTCTTTTAGCCTTTGCTCCGGTAAGCGAAATTAGGGGAGCCTTACCCTATGGGGTTTTGTTTAGAGGGCTTCCTTATCCTTTAGTTTTGGCCGTTTCTTTTTTTTGCAATCTGCTTCCTTATTTTTTAGTAATGTTTTTGCTTTCCTGGCTTTTAGAATATTTTTCCCGATTTGCTTGGTTTAGGTCTTTTTGGGATAATTTTATTCAGCGGACTCAAAAACGATTTGAACCCTATAAAAAGTGGGGCAAATGGGGAATTTTAGCCTTTGTAGGGATCCCTCTTCCCTTTACTGGGATCTGGACTGGTTCAGTAGTTTGTTTTCTTTTAGGTCTTTCTTTTCAAGAATCATTTCCTTATATTCTGGGGGGGTTAGTTTCGGCTTCTTTAATTATGAGTTTGGTAGTGTTTATCGGTAGTTGAAGAAGGTGGTGAAAAGATGTTAAAAACGATTGAGTGGAAAAATGGTTGCCTTAAGTTTTTAGATCAAACCAAACTGCCAGCAGAAGAAGTATATCAGGAGACCGCTGATTTTCGGGAAGTAGCTCAGGCCATTAAACGTTTAAGTATTAGAGGAGCTCCTTTAATTGGGGTGAGCGCGGCTTATGCTTTGTGTTTGGGTGCACAAGAGGCAGAAAAGAGATTTCCTGAAAACTACTTTGATTTTTTAGATCAAGTGGATAATACCTTGCGCCATACTCGTCCTACCGCAGTCAATTTATTTTGGGCTTTAGACCGAATGAGAGAAGTTTGGTCGAAAGGTAAATTAAAAGGGGAGTCTATGCAAACCATTAACTTGCAACTTATCCGGGAAGCCCAGGCAATTGAAAACGAAGACCGAGAGATTAACCAAGCTATTGCCCGTTTAGGCTCCCAGCTAATTCAAACTGGAGAGACAATTTTAACCCATTGTAACGCTGGGGCTCTGGCTTGTGGTGCTTGGGGGACGGCTCTGGGGGCAATCTACTGGGCATCTGTTAAAGATAATAAGAAAATTTCGGTTTTAGCCGATGAAACCCGACCTTTGCTTCAGGGAGCCCGATTGACTACTTTTGAGCTGCTCAAAAATCGAGTTCCTACTACTTTGATTTGCGACAATATGGCCGGTTTTTTCATGGCTCAGGGGAAAGTTGATCGGGTTATAGTGGGAGCGGATCGGATTGCTTTAAACGGAGATGTGGCTAATAAGATTGGCACTTATTCACTGGCGGTTTTAGCTTTTCACCATTCTATTCCATTTCATGTAGCCGCTCCTTTGTCCACTGTGGATGATAAAATCTTTACCGGGGAGGAAATTCCGATTGAGGAGAGAGGGAAAGAAGAGGTAATATGTTGGGGTGAAAGACAAATTGCCCCTTTCGAAGTAGGGGTAAGAAACCCGGCTTTTGATGTTACTCCCAACCAACTTATAACTTCTATTATTACGGAAAAGGGGATACTTTATCCTCCCTTTATAGATAAACTAAAAAAACTTAAGAAAGGGGACGGTTAAGATGGCCCACCTCATTCGAACGGAAGATATAAAACGTTTACTCAGTTTTCAACCAGAAACCGGCTTGGTCACTTCTTTTTACCTCAAGGTAGATCCTAAGTATTTTTCTAAGGACCAGCTGGTTACTACTACTAAAAGCTTGCTTAAAGAAAAAATGGTGCAGCTGGGAGAAGATCATCCGGATTATTTAGGGGTAAAAGAGGATGTTAAAAAAATCCAGCGTTTTGTAGAGCAAGAATTTGAGCTAAGAGGTCGGATTCGCGGCCTGACAATATTTAGCTCCAGTCCCAACAACTTTTTTCAAGTTTTCCAGGTAGCCCAGCCGGTGAAAAATCGGGTGGTAGTGGACCCTGACCCTTACCTACGTCCACTGGTGGCTATTTTGGACGAACATAAGAGAATTATGTTGGTGATAGTAGACCATCGAGATGCTCGTATTTTCGAAATTTACATGGGAGAAATATTGGAGCATGAAGAATTTACCACTAACATTCGGGGGAAGATAAAAGAAGGAGGCTGGTATGGGCTGGAGGAGCGAAGAATAGAACGTAAAATTGAAAACGAGATTATCCGTCATTATAAACAGGTGGCCGATGCTATTCTTACTCGTTTCCGAAAAAATCATTTCGACTATCTTTTTGTAGGGATAAAAGAAGAGGATTTTTCTACCTTTAGCAATTTATTACATTCTTATCTAAAAAGTCGGCTAAAAGGGCGAGTAAATTTACATCCCAAAGACCATATTAATAACATTCTTGCTGAAGCGGCTGAGGTTGAACGCCAGATAGAAGAGGAAGAAGATAATCAAATCTTGGAAAACCTTATCGATGCTGTTGGAAAGGCTGATTTGGCCACCTTTGGGATCGTGAACGTTCTTCGGTCCATTCATTTAGGAGCCTGTCAAACTTTGGTGGTAGGTGATGACTATCACCAGCCTGGTTATGCATGTAGGGAGTGTGGTTATTTGACTTTGCAGCCAGAAAATTGTCAGCTTTGTGGTAAAAGTACCACCCCGGTTGAGGATGTGGTAGAAGAAGGTATGGAAGAGGTTCTTCTCCAAAGAGGAGAAATAAAATATATTACCGCCGGAAGTCCCCGACTGGAGGAAATTGGTCATATTGGAGCTTTTCTCCGATTTCCGGTTTGACCCAAGTTGCACCATAAGTTCCAGAAATCAGCCTATGTCAGGCCTTTCCTTTTGGGGTTTCTCATTTTCAGGTAACCCAGATTAAAAGACTGCTAAATAAGGAAATCATACGAGTTTTGTTTTTTTCCTTTCGGGGGGTTATAAGGGGGGCGAAGCCCCCCTTATTGTTAATTGTTAAGGGCATCCATTGTTGAGTGCCTGGCAGGCACGGACAAAATCAAAAACTCCTACCAACTTTTGTTCCTGATCTAATACTGGAAGAGAGCGACTACCGGTGACAAACATATCTTTGATAGCTTTTTCAAAGGAATCATTGAGATTGAGCACTTTTTTCATTTTTTGTAGGGGGATAAACTGGTTCTGCTCTAAGTCCAGCATGCCTTGAAACCGAAGTTCAACCTAAATTAGCTATAAAAAGGTAATAACCCCCTATTTTAGCCAATTTCTCTTAGATAAGTAGTATAGACTTTCCTGCTTATTATT
>JASGLU010000032.1 GCA_030156825.1 Candidatus Atribacteria bacterium
CTCCAATCTTTTTTATCCTTATTAGAGGGATTATAGCTCAAGGGGTGGGTCAGTTTTATTCCGACTTTCCTGGGTCAATTATAAGCCGGCTGTGACATTCTACCCTATCGGCCGCTTTTTCTTTAGTTCTGAAGTATAAACGGAAAAGTTAACAGGTGGGCAAGCCCTGGCAAAAGAGATCGCCTTTTGAAATCTAATAAATAAAGTGGTAAACTTCAGTTCCGAAGAAAAATTTTCCTATTGAAGGAGATAAAAAATAAAAGATGACCCAATCGCCAACCACTGAGTACGAAGTTATAGTAGTAGGGGGGGGACATGCCGGCTGCGAAGCCGCCTGGGTTTCAGCTCAGATGGGGCTCAAAACCCTTCTTATTACCCTTACTATTCATGGAATTGCCCTCATGCCTTGTAACCCAGCCATCGGCGGACCGGGCAAAGGACAGGTAGTGCGAGAAATAGACGCCTTGGGGGGGTTGATGGCTCAAGTTACCGACCAGAGTACCATCCACTTAAGAAGAGTCAACACTGGAAAAGGACCGGCGGTACAAACTTTACGGGCTCAAACCATGAGAGACCTTTATAGCCTTAAAATGCGGGAGCGTTTAGAAAATAACTCTAACCTCAGTCTTTTCCAGGGAGAAGTAGAAGAAATTTTGCTGGATTCTGCAAGAAAGGTAAAAGGAGTGCGGGTTCAGTATGGAACCACTTTCTGGGGTAAAGCAGTGGTGCTCGCAATTGGCACTTTTTTAAATGGGGTTATTAGGTTGGGTTCACTCAGTTTCCCCGCTGGAAGACATGGAGAATTTCCTGCCCAAAAAATAGGCCACTCCTTGGAGAAAATCGGCTTAAAATTAGGGAAACTCAACACCTGCACTTCTCCCCGTTTGGATCGAAGAACTATTGATTTTTCGCAAATGGAAGAACAACCAAGCGAGGAAAAACCTCTTTGTTTTTCCTTTGAAGGTACTCCTCGGGTGTATCAGGGAGCTTCGATATTCATTACCCGCACTACCCAAAAAACCTGCCAAATAATCAAACGCAACCTTGATCGTTCTCCCCTTCTTTACCCCGTTTCCGATAGTTCCCCTGTGCGAGAATGTCCATCTCTGGAAGACAAAGTATGCCGTTTTCCCGATCGAGAAAGTCACCCAATTTTTCTCGAACCCGAAGGACCAAATAGCAACGAAATTTATTGTCAGGGGGTTTTCACCTCCCTCCCAGAGGAAGTTCAGTGGCAAATTATCCATTCTATACCAGGATTAGAAAAAACCCACATAATGCGGCCAGGATACGGGATTGAATACAACTTTGTTTTTCCCAACCAATTAAAGCCCACCCTTGAGTGTCAGACTGTTACCGGTCTTTTCTTAGCCGGTCAAATTAACGGTACTTCTGGATACGAAGAGGCTGCCGGCCAGGGTGTCTTAGCCGGGATTAACGCTGGCCGATACGTTCAAAATTTACCCCCTCTCGTTTTAAGGCGAGATCAAAGTTATATCGGCGTTATGGTAGATGACCTCATTACCAAAGGAGTAGAGGAACCATATCGGCTGAGAACCGGAAAAGTAGAATATCGGTTAATGATTCGCCACTCCAACGCTGACCTTCGACTTACTGAAGTAGGATATCACTTAGGAATCGTTCCCCACTCCCGCTATCAAAAAGTAGTGGAAAAAAGGGAGGGAATCGAAAAAGAAATCAGCCGGTTAAAACAAACTACTCTTGCTCCTACCTCCGATTTAAATCAACTCTTAAGAGAAAAAGGGACCACTCCTATTAACGAAGTAACCACTCTCTATACAATTCTCTCCCGCCCTCAGGTCAGTTATTACGACCTTCAGGCTTTTGACCCTTTTCGGCCCTTTTTACCCCCTCAAGTTATTGAAGAAGTAGAGATTGAAATCAAATACCGGGGTTATATCGAACGCCAGAAAAGAGAGGTGGAAGAATTCTTGCAGCTGGAGTCAAAAAAAATACCCCCCAACCTCGATTTTTACCGGTTAAAAGGTATATCCCGGGAGGCACAAGAGCGGTTGGCAAAAGCTCGGCCAACCACCCTGGGCCAGGCATCTCGGGTTCAAGGGGTAACCCCTTCAGACCTGGTTGTGCTTTCTATACTGCTCGAGCGAAAAAATTTACCTCTTAACCAGGAATAAAAAATTATAACTCAGTATATTTCTAAATAACGTTCTACTTCCCAGGGATGAACCATTTTTTGAAATTCTTCCCACTCGCTCCGCTTGGCCTTCATAAAATAATCATAAATATGAGGAGTCAGAGCTGACTTGACCACCTCATCCTTTTCTAACCCCTCCAAGGCTTTTTCCAGGTCACGCGGTAAAGTCCGAACTTTCCACTCTACCAAATTTTCCTGGGAAGCCTCAAACAGGTTAACATTGTTACAGGGTTTCCCCGGGTCAAGTTCTTTTTTTACCCCATCCATTCCCGATTTCAAAATAACCGAAAAAGCCAGATAAGGGTTACAAGCAGGGTCAGGGCTTCGCAGTTCCGCTCGTGTTCCCTTTCCCCGTTGAGGGGGAACCCTAATTAGCGGACTTCGATTTTTCTCTGCCCAAGCAATATGAACCGGCGCTTCGTAGCCAGGAACTAACCTTTTATAGGAATTGACCAACGGGTTAGTGATGGCGGTAAAGGCCGGGGCATGTTGAAGCAGACCAGCTATGAACCCTCGAATGATACGGCTCAAACCATCAACCTGATCAGGATCGTAAAAAACGTTTTCCTCGCCTCTAAAAAGGGAAAGATGGGTATGCATACCCGAACCTGGAATGCCATATTTAGGTTTGGGCATAAAAGTTGCAACCAGCCCTCTTTGTAAGGACAAAGTTTTCACTGCCAGCTTAAGGGTAATCAAGTTATCGGCTATTTTTAGAGCATCCCCATACTCAAAGTCGATTTCATGCTGTGAAGGACCCACTTCATGGTGAGAAGCTTCAATATTAAAACCTAATTTTTCAAGCGCAATCACCATATCTCTTCTTAAACCTTCTTCCACATCTAAAGGCAAAAGGTCAAAATAACTTCCTCGATCGCTGGAGTGTACTTTTCCCTCTTGAAAATCGAAAATAAAAAACTCAGCTTCCGTTCCCACCTTTAATTGAAATTCTTCCTCTTCCAGTTCCTTCAAGACCCGTTTTAAGTTGGTTCGTGGACAACCATCAAAAGTGTCTCCATTAGCTAACCGGACATCACAAATTATTCGAGCTACCCGGTCATGCTCTTCCCAGGGACAAACCATAAAAGTATTTGGATCGGGGAAAAGTCGCATATCCGATTCTTCAATCCGAACAAAGCCTTCAATTGAGGAACCATCAAAATTAATTCCTTCCTCCAAAGCCGGCAACAACCTTTTGGCAGGTATTTCTACATTCTTGGGTATACCCAGCACGTCCACGAATTGTAATCGGACAAACTCTATCTTCATTTCCTTAGCTTGATTAATCAAATCATTTATTGACTTAGACAACTCTTTTCACCTCTTCGTACCAACCACTTTGTTTTTATTCGGCGCTCTCCCTCATCAAAACCCGCTCAAAACTCTCATGCCATTCTTTCCGTAGAGAGTTGATTGCTTCCTCCTGTTCGGCTATCCATTGGGTAGCTTCTCGCAACTGACGCTCTATTTCCCAGGGCGAGGAACTTCCAAAAGAAGCTTTTCTTTCCACCGAAGTTTTTTCTTCCAGATAAGGGATAAAATCCTGGTCTAAGAAATCAGAAAAAGGAGAAAGGTCCGAAGGGGTAAGCTCTCGAAAAGAAGCTCCTCGGGACGCCAATTGCTTAACCAGCTCTCCCACCATCTGGTGGGCCTTTCTAAAAGGCACTCCCTTAGTAACCAAATACTCACAAAAATCGGTAGCTGTGAGAAAACCATCTCGTAGTGCTTTTTCCATTTCTTCTTTAATCGGTCGAATATTCTCTATCAAACGAGCAGCTATCCTCAGCGAGGCTTTTACCTCTTTAATGCTACGGAAAAGAGGGGGTTTATCCTGCTGCAGGTCCCGATTGTAAGTTAAAGGTAGCCCTTTTAAAGTGGTTGCCAAACTTATCCAAGAGCTTATAACTTCTCCGGTTTTTCCCCGAATCAACTCGGCTACATCCGGATTTTTTTTCTGAGGCATAATACTAGAACCAGTAGTAAAAGAATCATCTATTTCAATAAAATGAAAGGCCGGTGAACTCCAAAGGACGATTTCCTCCCCCATCCGAGAAAGATGGATAAAAAGAAGAGCCACATTCCCTAAAAACTCCAGGATAAAATCTCGATCGGATACCACATCCATACTGTTATCTTGCACCGAGGGAAAGGCCAGTAATTTAGCCACATAGAAACGATCGATCGGAATTGAAGTACCGGCCAGGGCTCCCGCTCCCAAAGGCAAAGTATTAACCCGCTCTAAATTATCCATTAACCTGGCTACATCCCTTTTGGTCATAGAAAAATAGGCAAGCAGGTGATGGGCAAAAAGAACCGGTTGAGCTGGTTGTAGATGGGTAAATCCAGGCATAACCAGGGTTAAATTTTCCTGAGCTTTGGCCAAGAGAGCTTTTTGCAGGTTATGTATTCTTTCTACTATGTTAATGATTTCTTCTCTCAAAAACAGTTTTTCATCCAGGACAATCTGGTCATTTCGGCTGCGGGCAGTATGGAGCTTCTCTCCCACCTCTCCCTGCAACTCTCTAAGCCTGGCTTCTATCAGACTATGGATATCTTCAAAACCTGAAAAAGCAATCCTACCCTCTTCTATTTCCTGCTTAATAGCTCTCAACCCTTGCCGGAGAGAGTAGCCTTCATGAGAAGTAAGCAAACCAATTTTTTCCAGCATTCGGCTGTGAGCAGCACTGCCCCACAAATCATAAAGGTAAAGTTGAGAATCTTCAGCAATAGAGCTGGAAAAAAGCTCTACTTCTTTGTCCAGACTCTTGGACATCCTGCTTCCCCAGAGTTTCATAGAGTCCCCCATCCTATTTCTTCCGGTAAACGATTGCGCTGGTACGGGTAGGAAGACCCCAAAGCTTAATAAAACCTTCACTCGAACGATGGTCAAACATATCTTCTTTATCGTAAGTAGCCAAACCAAAATCATACAAAGAATAATCCGATTTCCTTCCCACCACTGACAAATTACCTTTATAAAGTTTAACCCTAACCACCCCGGTAACCCGGCAGGCTATTTTTTCCATAAAAGCATCCAGGGCATCCCGCAAAGGAGAAAACCACAGGCCTTCGTATACCAACTGCGAATACCTTTCCTCTAAATAAGGTTTAAAATGGGTCACTTCCCGAGGAGTCACTAAATTCTCCAAATCCCGGTATGCTTCCAGTAAAATAAGGGCTGCTGGGCATTCATAGATTTCTCGAGACTTAATACCTACCAACCGGTTTTCCACATGGTCTACCCGACCAAACCCATGCTCTCCACCAATTCGGTTTAACTCTTCTGTTAAGTTAAGGAGAGAGTAATACTGTCCGCCCAACATTTTAGGGATTCCCTGGTCAAAACCTATTTCCAAGTAAGTCGGTTGATCGGGGGTATCGCGCAGGTCCTTGGTCCATTCAAAAACTTCCTCTGGTGGTTCTACCCAAGGATCCTCCAGTACACCACATTCAATGCTTCTTCCCCAGATATTCTGGTCAATGCTATAGGGACTCTCAGTCGTTACAGGAACCGGAATTCCATTAGCATTGGCGTACTCAATCTCTTCTTCCCGACTCCATTTCCAAACTCGAGCAGGAGCTATCACTTCAAGTTCAGGAGCCAAGGCAGATACCGATACCTCAATTCGAACTTGATCATTCCCTTTGCCAGTGCATCCGTGAGCTATCATGGTAGCTCCCCTTTCCTGAGCTACTTTAACCAAATATTTAGCAATTAGTGGGCGAGAAAGAGCGGTAGCCAGCGGGTATTTTTTCTCATATATTGCCTCCGCCCACAGAGCAGGTAAAACGTATTGATTAAGAAATTCTTCTCGTACATCGAATACCAGCGCCTCTTTAGCTCCTACTGCCAGCGCTTTTTTTTGAACTTCTTCCAGCTCCTTACCCTGTCCCATATCCAGAGTAACCGCATAAACTTCAGCATTAAACTCTTCTTGTAACCAACGAATAGCTACCGAAGTGTCTAACCCACCAGAATAGGCTAAAACTACTTTCTTTTTCTTATCCAACACCATGGTAGTACCTCCTCATAGCCAAAACTCAATTTTTGGTTAAAAATCAACTATTGCCAATCACTACTGGCTAAAATTTCCTCTAAGTTTTCCACTAAAAGATCGATTTCTTCTTTTTTTATCACCAAAGGGGGAAGAAATCTAACCGTATGGTCACTAACCGCGTTTACCAATATTCTCTTTTCTCCCAGTTTTTGAGAGAGCCAACGGGCATGGGGAGGAAGGTCTATCCCCCACATCAAACCCAACCCCCTTACTTCGGTTATCAAAGAAGAAAACTGCTTGGCCAATTGCTTAAGTCTCTCACCTAAATAATTTCCTTTTTCTCTGACCTCAGCCAAAAAGTCTTCTTCAGAAATTTTGTCTATCACCACACAGGCCGACCGGGCACAGATTGGATTCCCCCCAAAAGTACTTCCCTGATCACCCTTTTTAGTAATTTCTACTATTTTATCATTAACTAAAACCGCTCCCAAGGGCAATCCTCCACCTAACCCTTTAGCCAAAGTAACAATATCCGGTCTAACTCCAAAATGTTCGAAAGCAAAGAGAGAACCGGTGCGTCCCATTCCACACTGGACTTCATCGAAAATAAGGATAATATCCCTTTGGTCACATAGCTGACGCAGACCTCGAAGGAACTCCACCGAGGAGGGATATATCCCGCCTTCCCCCTGGATCGGTTCCACTATAATAGCACACACTTTATCATCCAAAACCTGTTCTACCTCTTCTAAGTGGTTGAGGGAGGCAAATAAAATCCCATCCGGCAAGGGGTCAAGGTCTTGATGAAATTTCTCCTGCCCAGTGAGGGCCAGGGTAAGGAAAGTGCGACCATGGAATGAACGGTAAAAACTCAGATATTTATAGCGATCTTTGTGCTTACGATGACCGTAAAAACGGGCCATCTTTAAGGCCACTTCGTTTGCCTCTGCTCCACTGTTGCTAAAAAATACCCGGGCAAAACCCGATTTTTCAACCAACCGCTCGGCCAATTCAACCTGAGGGCGGGAATAAAAAAGATTAGAAACATGAATTAAATTATTAACTTCCTCTTGAATGGCTCGTACTAAAGGTAAATAACCGTATCCCAGGAGATTGACCGAAATACCGGATATCAAATCGAGATAGCTATTACCCTGGGAATCAAACAAATAACACCCCTCCCCTTTTTCAAACACCGCTGGAAACCGCTGATAAGTACCCAAATGATAACGGGCTTCTTTTTCCATAATTCCCTCTAAATCCATTTAATCACCGCCTTTTCTCCTTTTATCCATCAACCACGGTGGTACCAAAAAGAGTGGCATCTAAGGAAAGTTGGGGTAGTTTCTCAATTTCCCGGATATGGCCGATAAAAACCGACCCCACTCCCCCTCTTATCACCTGCTCTATCATTTTCAGTTTAGGAATCATTCCTTCTTTTATTTTATCTTCCTCTAAAAGACGGGGGATTTGAGAAATAGCCAGTTCTTCGATAAGGGATTGAGGGTCGGTTGGATCCGCTAAAACTCCAGGTACATCGGAAAACAAAAAAAGCCCCTGAGCCTGAGTGGCCAATGCCAACCAAGCAGCCGCCCAATCAGCATTCACATTTAAGCTTCTCCCCTCTTTATCAGCCGAAATCGGTGAAACAACTGGCAGGAAACCCCCCTCCCATAAAACTTCTATTAAGCGGGTGTTAACCTGCCGAATCTCTCCCACTCTTCCTAAATCTATATTCTCCTCTTCTGGTAAGTGTTTTTCTCCCTGGAATAAAAATCCGTCCTTCCCACTTATACCACAGGCCAAAACTCCTTCCCGCAGAAGAATTCCTACCAAATACTTATTTATCAACCCGCTTAACACCATCTCGGTAATTTCCATATCCTCCTCATCGGTCACCCGCAAGCCCCGGACAAAAGTCGGTTTCTTGCCAAATTTTTCCATTGTCTCTGAAATTTGCGGCCCCCCTCCATGAACTACTCCCAATTTAACCTTTTGACAAAGGCCGGATAAGGCTCGAGCAATTAAAAACGGGTGCTGATAAATATTTTTTCCACTCAATTTTACTATCAATTTATCCATAACTTACCTCAACTGTAATGACTGTTAATTTTTACGTAATCAAAAGAAAGGTCGCAGGTCCAAACTTCAAACCCCTGCTCCCCTACTCCCAGGTTCACCACCACTTCTATTTCCTTTTCTCTCATCACCGCTTTCATCTCTTGCCGTGAACACCCCCTGGCCCCCATTCCTTTTTCCACAAAAGACACTCCATTTACTATCACCGAGAGGGCGTTGGGATCGAATTTAGCACCGCTGCGGCCGGCTGCCGCCACTATCCTTCCCCAGTTAGGGTCTTCCCCAAAACAAGCGGTTTTTACCAGAGGCGACTCAGCAATTGTATAAGCACATTTTCTGGCTTCTTCTTCGTTTTTGCCCCCTTTTACCACCACTTTTACAAATTTCGTAGCTCCTTCCCCATCTCGAACAATATCACGGGCTAACTCGCCGGTTAACCAGTTCAAAGCTTTCTGAAAAGTCGAAAACTCAGAATCACTTTCTTTAATAGGGTGAGCCCCGCTTTGCCCGTTGGCTAAAATAAGCACCATATCGTTAGTGCTGGTATCCCCATCCACGGTTATTCGGTTAAAACTCTGCTGTGTTGCTATTTTTAGGGCCCGCTCCAAAGATGCAGACTCTATCTCAGCGTCACATGCTAAAAAAGAAAGCATAGTGGCCATATTTGGACGAATCATACCTGAGCCCTTAGCAATACCAGCCAAATGCACTTCTTGACCACCGATAGAAAACTGACAGGCGTGTTCTTTTGGAACAGTATCGGTAGTCATAATAGCTAACGCCGCATCGTGGGCAAAAAACTGTTCTGGGAAACCGTTCCTGAGGTTTAAAAGCCCCTGTTCAATTTTATCCATTGGCAAAAATTCGCCGATAACTCCGGTAGAAGCCACCCCCACCAATTCTTTTTGAGGGAGGTCAAAAATTTGCGCACCTAATTCTGCCATTCTTTCTGCATCTTCCAGCCCTTTTTTCCCGGTGCAAGCGTTGGCTACTCCACTGTTTACCACCACTAACTGCAATTTCTTAGTTTTCTGCAAATTATTTCTGGTTACTGTCACCGGCGCAGCCTGAATCTGATTTTGGGTAAAGACCCCCGCCGCCCAGGCCGGTACTCGAGAATAGATAACCGCTAAATCCCGCCGTTTATTCTTAATTCCACAGCGAATTCCACCGGCAAAAATCCCGAGCACCCCATCTAACCCACCTTCTACTATCTGGAATCCTGCTCGCACTCTCATCCCTCCTACGGATAAAGAACCTGGCTCGGAAGGGCAGTCTCTTCCCCCAATCCAAACATCAAATTCATATTTTGCACCGCCTGTCCCGAAGCCCCTTTTGTTAAGTTATCAATACAGGAAACTATCACCACTTTTTTGCTATCCACCTTGACTAAACCTAAATCACAAAAGTTGGAACCAACCACCCACTTAGTTTCAGGTAAACTTCCTAAAGGATAAATCCTCACCCAGCGTTCATTCTGATAATATTTTTTCCATATAGCAATCAGTTCTTCTTCGGCCAGCTCTTGTTTGAGATTCAGGTAAATAGTGCTCAAAATACCTCTTTTTAGAGGAAGAAGGTGAGGAGTAAATATCAAACTTACTTCCTCCTGGTATAGATTTTTCAGTTGCTCTTTGATTTCCGGCAAATGACGGTGGTTTCCCACTTTATAAGCTTTAAAATTTTCGTCCACTTCCCCAAAATGGCTATTTTCAGTTGGTTTTTTCCCGGCACCAGTAACCCCCGATTTACTATCTACCACCAAAGTTGGCTCTAACACTTTTTCCCGAATCAAAGGATAAAGCGGGATTAAAACCGAGGTTGGGTAACAACCAGGGTTGGCCACCAAGCGAGCCTTTCTGATCTCTTCCCGATAGATTTCAGGAATGCCATAAGCCGCTTCTGTCAGCCAGGTAAGTGCTTGATGTTCAATTTCATAGTATTTCTGATACAAAGATACATTCTTTAGCCGAAAATCGGCCCCCAAATCGATAACCCGCACCCCTTGGGTTAGAAATTGAGAGGCAAACTGCATGGAACTTCCATGTGGAAGAGCTAAAAAAACCAGGTCAACTCCCCCATTTTGTATCGCTTGCGCGGTGGAACAAAAAACCCGGTTTTTCCTTCCCCTCCAGGCCGGACAATATTGCTCAATAGTTTTTCCCTGATAGCTTTCACTACTTACCCATCGAATTTCCACTTCCGGATGTTCAGTAAGGATACGCAGTAGTTCAAGGCCGGTATAACCACTGCCACCCATAATTCCTACCCGAATCACAGCAAACCCACCTTTCTTTTCTCTAAACCTTGTCCCTATTTAATGCTCTATTTTATATTGATAGACCCCCATGCACTGGGTATCTTGCTGATTTAACAACCAACAAAAAAACCTCGCCCTGGGACGAGGTTTTAATCCTTTTCCGGACAGGGGTACGCAAGACGCACGGTGCCACCCTGCCTTACTCATTTTAGATAACGGTCTCCCGGGTTGCCTACTTAGGTTTCCCTTTTCTTCAGAACCAGCTCACAAGCTCTCAGTTTTTTTGGCCTGGTAGAAGCCTTGCACCTTTCGCTTCCTCGCTGTACCGCCCAAAAAAAACTCTTCTTGGTCATCGCTTTTATCTTTTTTAAGATAAAAGAATTGTACCGGTAATTCCCTATTAAAATCAACCCAAAAAGTGCAAATCCCGCAATATTTTTTTTAGAACTTCCCCTTCTTTCTCTCCCAAATCACAAAGCGGAGGACGGACCGGACCAACTTGCCACCCTAAAAATCGCAAAGCTGCCTTTACAGGGATGGGGTTAGTGGTAATAAAAATAGACTTAAAAAGTGGGTAAAGTTGGAGATGGATTTTTCTTGCCTCATCGATTTTCCCTTGGTGAAAATAATCGACCATCTGTTTAATCTCCCGGGTAGCAATATGAGAAGCCACACTTACCACCCCTACTCCACCCAAAGCCAAGGTCACGAAAGTCATGTTATCGTCTCCACTGTAAAGGGCAAAATCTTCTGGTAAAAGGCTCTTTAAGCGGGACAGCTGATCAGCACACCCGGCAGCTTCTTTCAAGGCACAAATGTTAGGAATTTCCGACAGGCGGGCTACCGTCTCCGGCTCTAAATTTCTGCCGGTTCGGGAAGGAACGTTATACAACATAACCGGGATATCGACAGCCTCAGCAATTGCCCGAAAGTGCTGGAACAGACCTTCCTGGGGGGGTTTGTTATAATAAGGGGTAACCGCCAAAATTCCATGAACCCCTTCCTTTTCTGCTTGCCGGGAAAGTTCTATCGATTCTCGGGTATTATAGCTACAAGTCCCGGCTACTATCTTAGCTCTATCTCCCACTTCTTCAAGTGCCACTTGAAAAAGTTTTAACTTTTCCTCCGGAGAGAGAGTGGGTGATTCCCCGGTAGTTCCGGAAACCACAATTCCCTCCGACCCGTTTTTCACCAGTTCCTTTATTAACTTTCTAAATTCGGAATAATTTATCTCTAAATTCTCCTTGAAAGGAGTTATCACCGCGGTTAAAAGACGGCCTAAACGAGGCTCCATTGCTCTCCTCCCCTAACAAACTTCTTCTAATTGAAATTTTTGATGAAGAATTTGAATCGCTTTTTCCATATCCCCTGCCTGGATCAGACAGGAAATGGTAATATGGGAATCACTGGTCTGCAAAATATTAATTCCAGCTTTTCGCAAAGCTTCCACCACCTGAGCCATAACTCCTGGCCGACCAGCCATTCCCGAACCGACCAAAGAAACTTTAGCACAGGGTTTCAGCAAGCGTGCTTGAAATCCATTATCTTCTAAAATTCCCTTTACTGTTTCTCCCAACCCCTCTTCTACTACGAAAGCAACCGATTCTGGAAACAAGTTGACCAAATCCACGCTGATTCCCGCTTGAGCCAAAGGTTGGAATATGTTTAAATCTTTTCCTTTAACCGCGGGTAAATCAACTCTGATCTGGGCCAGATCTTTTCGATAGGCAATACTATATACCGGACGATCCTGGGAAAACATTCTAATCCCCCCCTGAGTAAGGGTTTTAATATCGCAGATTAAAGTCCCTTTTTCGCTATCATTTAAACTTCTCACCCTAAGGGGAACTCGGTATTCTCGGGCTATGTTCATTGCTTTGTGATGAATAACTTTTGCCCCTTGCTGGATTATTTCGGCAGCTTCGGTATAGGTCAGTCCCCGTAAAATCTGTGCTTCTGGAACAATTCGTGGGTCGGCGGTCATTACTCCCTCTACATCGGTAAAAATGTCCACGTATTCTGCTTCCAAAGCCACTCCTAAAATTACAGCCGTGGTGTCGCTTCCTCCTCTGCCCAGGGTGGTGACTTCTCCCTCCTCGGTTACTCCTTGAAATCCGGCAGTTACCACTACCCAACCTTCTTCCAAATATTTTCTTATCCGATCTGGCTCCACCCGAATGATAGAGGCATTACCAAAATTGCTGTCGGTAATAATACCTGCTTGCCAGCCGGTTAAAACTACACTGTTTACCCCATTTTTTCGAAGGGTCTGACTCATTACCACCGAGGAAATGACCTCTCCACAGGATAAAAGGAGATCCAGGTTCCGAGGATCTAAGTTTTCCCATTCATTCCGGGCCAAAGAAATTAAAGTATCGGTAGCATAGGGAGCCCCATCCCTACCCATAGCCGAGACTACCACCACCGGGGAGAATCCTTCCTCCAAAGTCTCTTTTACTTTAAGGGCAGCTTTTTCTCTTAATTCCCGAGTGTTAACCGAGGTCCCACCAAACTTTTGAACCACAATTCTCATAGTTTTCACCCACCCAACTTTCTAATTCGTTCTGCTGCCTTCTGCAAAACTTCATCTGGAGTGGTAAGAGAAATCCGGAAAAACCCTTCTCCGTACTTACCAAAACCTTGTCCTGGGGTTACTACCACTCCTGTTTTATCCAGCAGGTAAGAGGCAAATTCCATTGAGCCTCTCTCTTGGGGAGTGGGAATCCAGAGGTAAAAGGTGGCCTGAGGATAGTCAATATCAAACCCCAAAGAACGAAAGGTTTCCACCAGTAAGTTGCGTCTTCTGGTATAAATAGGTAAAATCCAATCCAAAACTTCTTGATAGCGAGAAAGTGCCTCTACCCCCGCCCATTGGATAGCATTAAAAATACCCGAGTCAATGTTAGTCTTAACCCGTCCCAAAGCTTCTATAACTTTATCGTTACCTACTGCAAAGCCAATTCTCCAGCCAGTCATGTTAAAAGTTTTAGACAACGAATGAAACTCAACCGCTACTTCCTTTGCTCCTTCCACCTGGAAGATAGAGGGAGGATGATATCCATCAAAACTAATTTCAGAATAAGCCAAATCATGGGCTATCACAAACTGATAACGGTGGGCTAACTCCACCGCTTCCCGGAAAAAGTCCAGCGTAGCCACAGCTGACGTAGGATTATTAGGATAGTTTAAAAAGACCAAGCGAGTCTTTTTCCATACACTATCTGGGAAGATACTAAAATCAGGTAAAAAATTGTTCTGTGGGTAAAGAGGAAGCTCCAGAGGATTTCCTCCAGCCAACATGGCCCCAATCTTATAAACTGGATACCCCGGATCAGAAGCTAAAACTATATCTCCCGGATTAACCAGGCACCACGGCAGATGAGCTATGCCTTCCTTTGAGCCAATCAGGGAAACTACCTCTCGTTCCGAATCAAGCTCTACCCCAAACCGGGAATGATACCACTGGGCTACTGCTTCCCGAAAAGCCGCAAGCCCCCGATAAGAAGGATAACGATGGTTCTCTGCTCGCTGAGCTTCCTGACACAACCGATCTATAATAAACTGAGGAGTGGGTAAATCCGGGTCTCCGATTCCCAGATCTAACACCTCTACCCCTCTCTTTTTTGCTTCTGCCACTTTTTGCTCAATTTGAGCAAAAAGGTAAGGCGGGAGATCTTTTATCCTGGTTGCAACATCCATGAATGCACTACCTCCTCTGGAATAGAACCACAAAATACTTCTTCTGCCGGTCCTTCCATCAAAACTCGGTTTTTCTCCCGGTTCCATTCTACCAACAGTGAACCACCCGGTAGGTGAACGGTCACTTTTTGAGTTAACAGATTATTAATCACTCCGGCTACCGTCACCGCACAAGCACCGGTACCACAGGCTAAAGTCGCCCCTGCTCCTCTTTCCCAAACTTTTACTTCTACCTCTTGCGGGCTAATAATCCGGACAAATTCCACGTTAGTACCTTGAGGGAAAAGAGGATGATTTTCCAAAATTTTTCCCAATTCTCGCCAGTTAACAGGAGTTTCAAAAATCACCGCATGGGGGTTACCCATCGATACTGCAGTAACCAACCAATTTTTGTTTTCTATTAAAATGGGAAAATTAACTGCTCTATCCCCCGAGATTAAAACCGGAACTTCTTCCGGCGCCAAAGCAGGCTCACCCATATCTACGGTTACACTTACTACCCGGTCACCCTCCACTTTAACTTCAGGAGTTACTATTCTTCCCTTAGCCTCCACCGAAAACCGTTTTTGAGAAACCAATTTCCTTTGATAAACAAACTTGGCCAAACAACGAACTCCATTACCACACATCTCAGCTTCGCTACCATCAGAATTAAAAATTCTCATTTTAACTTCTGCCCTATCCGACGGCAAAACCAAGATGATACCGTCACCCCCCACCCCAAAGTGACGATCGCACACTCGTTGCGCAAACTGAGGCAGTTTTCCCTCGGCAATCTCTTCGGTCTCGGGCGGGAAAAGCACAAAATCGTTACCTAAACCATGCATCTTGACAAATTCCATCTGCTTTCTCCCATTATTTCACTAAACCTATTATATTACTACTGTAAACAGAGAAAACCAATCACAAATCAAGAATACTTTCTAAACCATAGTAAAAATTCCGGTCATTGGCCATTTTTCTTATCGCAGTAATTATCCCTGGCATAAAAGAACTACGATCGATAGAATCGTGGCGAATGGTAAGGGTTTGACCCTGACCACCGAAAATAACCTCTTGATGGGCCACGTATCCTGGAAGTCGGACACTGTGAATGTGCACTGACCCCAGCTGAGCCCCTCTTGCCCCGGTTAAGACTTCTCGTCCTGCTTCTTTTTGTATTTCATCTTTGTTTATCCCTTCAGCAGTTTTAATGGCTGTCCCGGAGGGAGCATCTTTCTTTTGGGGATGGTGGAATTCAATAATTTCTACCCCATCCATAAAACGGGCTGCAATCTGAGAAAAGTGCATCATCAAAACCGCCCCCAAGGCAAAATTAGGTGCCAGAAGACAACCCACTTTCTTTTTCCTGCATTCGTTCTGCAAGTTATTAATCTCTGTTTGAGACAAACCGGTAGTACCAATCACCAAGGAAGCATTACCGGTCAGATACAAAGGTAGGTTTTTTCTCAAAGCATCAGCTTGGGTAAAATCACAGATCACCTGCGGGGATTGAGTTTCAATCGCTGCCCTTACATCTTTTTGAATTTTAACCCCTTGCTTTCCTATACCGGCCACTTCTCCCACATCCCGACCCTCTTCTTGCAAATCGCAGGTCGCAACCAATAATATATCCTTTTCTTTAGCTATAGTTCTAACCAACTCCTGACCCATTTTACCGGCTGCTCCGGTTAGCAAAACCCGAATAGGAACCATCTTTCAGCACTCCTTCCCTAAATAATCAGGGATAAGATCCTTTTGCACCAAATCCCCCCAATTTTCCGGTCTGACTACCAGATAAGGCTCCCCCTGACGAAGAAAAACCACTCCCGGACAGGGAAGCAAATTATAGCGGGAAGCCATAGAAAAATTATAAGCTCCCGTCCCTTCGACCAGCAATATATCCCCACTCTCCATTTTGGGCAACTCTATCTCGTTTATCAAAACATCACCTGATTCGCAACATTTACCAGCAATCGATACCACTTCTCTGGTATCGCTCAAAACCCGGTTAGCCACCACCGCCTGGTAGCGGGCATCATAGAGAATAGGTCGAGGGTTGTCAGACATTCCTCCATCAACCGCAACATATTTCTTTCCACCCGGTACTTCCTTAATTACCCCCACCTGGTAGACAGTGCTGCCGGCAGTGTTCACAATCGATCTTCCAGGTTCCACCAAAAGAAAAGGTAAAGGAAAAGAAAGTCGAGCACACGTCTCTTTTACTTTATCGGTTATAGCCATCACATACTGGGAAATAGAAGGAAATTTTTCCTTTTCCTGATCCAAATAGGGAACACCTAAACCGCCTCCCATATCGAGCTCCCTCAAAACAAAATCCTTTGCCTTTTGAAAAGAAGCCATAAACTCCAACATTATTTCTGCCGCTTTTTCAAAAGGTTCCAAAGAAGAAATCTGAGAACCAATATGACAGTGAACCCCACAAACCTCAATCCAGGGTGAAAGCAGAGCTTGGGCAATGGCACGCTCGGCTACTCCTCCTTCTATGGGAAGGCCAAATTTGCTATCTACTGTCCCGGTGGTAATGTGTCGATGGGTGTGAGGGTCAATTCCGGGAGTAATCCTAAAAAGAACCGGTAGCTTTCCCTTCGAATAGTTTTGGGCTTCTTCCATCAACCATTCAAGTTCCATTTCACTGTCTATGACCCAGCGACCAATTCCCCGTTTTAGAACCTCTCTTCGTTCCCAGTCGGTTTTGTTATTTCCGTGAAAAATAATCCGTTCCGGTGGAAAGTTGGCTTGTCGGGCCAGATAGTACTCCCCTCCCGAAACCACATCTAACCACAGCCCTTCCTGTTGGATAATCCGGCAAAAAGCGGAACACAAAAAAGCTTTCCCCGCATAAGCTACTACTGAAGTTGGGTAAGATTCACTAAAAGAAGTCATATATTCTCTCATATTACTTCTCATATGCTCTTCATCATAAAGGTAAAGTGGAGTGCCCATTTTACGGGCTAACTCCACCACATTGCATCCAGCTATTGTCAACTCATTATCGGCGGTAATCGTTTTTTCCCCCAACATGGGTGATTCTCCTTCCAATTTTTGGTTTTATTAACATATCGATCAAGCTTTGTCAAATAAAAAACAGCACGCCCAATAAGCAAAATAACGTCTGGGGTATAGACTTTCCTCCAATAGGGAAAAGGGTATACAATTAAGAGCTAAGTTGGGAAAGCCAACGAGGCATAACCTACCACTTGCCGTAGGTCACCGCTAACTGCTCCACTGTGGCTATAACTTATCAATTCCCCAAAGCGGGTACTTTCCAGCTTATGGAATCCCATCAAAGCAGCTATTCCCCCCGGGCCACAAATACTAATATCTTTCTCCTGGAGGACGGCAAAAAAACCTTTGAGGTCTAATGAAAGTATCTTTGATATGGCTAATTTATCTTTTTTTTGCGCTACTTCTGCCGGTTCATAATGAGAAAAATCACTACTGGCAATCAACATTATCTTCTTCCGCCGTGATAGTTCATCTAAAGCCTGGGCCAAAGAAATAGCTAAATTTAAATTCTGTTCAATCAGGCAGATTGGGAGAATTTCAAACTGGTAGGGAACAAAAAATTGCAAAAAAGGCAGCTGCACTTCAAGAGAATGTTCGTATTGATGGGCCTGGGAATCTATCGAAAAAAAGGGGTATTCAGAGCTTAAAAAAGCAGTTGATTCTTGGTCCACCCCTACCTCTCCCAAAGGGGTTAGCCAGGCATGATCTCCGCTTAAAGCAACTCTTTGCCCTATTCCTCGATGGTTAGGACCGATAATAACGAAAGTTTCCACCGCTTGGGCTCGTGCTACCAAAGAATAAGACCAACAAGCTATTGCCCCCGAATAAAGATAGCCAGCGTGAGGACTGACCACCCCGGTTATTTTTTCAAAATAAGGAATTTTTCCTTCCCAGCCTCCCGGGCCCAGAGGAGAAGCAAAAAGGTCTTGAATCATTGTTCGCAGGTCCTGCGGATTTTCGGGATAAAAGTATCCAGCAACTGCTGGTTTTCTAACCATCTTACCACCTTCTATTTCTAAGATTTTTAATTCGATAAAAAACCAATAAAAGGATGACCAGTAAAACCCCCAAAATTATCAGCATAAGGTTAGACCCACTAATCAGTAAAAAAGAATTCCAAAGGTAGGGGAAAAGGGCTCCCCGGTTACCGAATTGAAAAGAGCGATGAAATAAATTCCGAGCTTCCTCCACTCGCCCCTGGGCTTTCAAATTCGAAGCCTTTTGGTAATAAAGCCGCCCAAGCTCACTTTTCCACTGGTCTCTTTCGGCCGCTTCGTTCAAATAAAGGTCTTCCGCTTGAGCAATCATACCTTCTATATCCCCTTTAATCTGATAAGCCCGATAAATCATCTTTTTTATCTCTGGCCATTCTCGCTCTTCCGGGCTTAACCGATCTATGCTTTCAAAAAACTGGGCTACTTCCCCCTGAGACAACATTTCGGCTAAAAACTCAACCGGTTGGGTGAGAGACATAATTCTAAACTTTTGAATTCGGTTATTGCCGGCGTCGGCTACCCAAAGAAAGCCATTTTGATCAACCCAGACTCCTTCCGGGAAAGAAAAGGACCCGGCAGATCTCCCTTGTTCACCAAAAACTTCCACCAAGTTGCCTTCAAGGTCATAAACTTTTAACCGATGGTTATTATAATCAGAGATAAAAACATAGTCTTTGGTGGTAAAAAGATAACGAGGACGGTCAAAATCTTCGGCTTTTTCCCCTGCCTGTCCGAATCGAAAAAGAAACTTTCCCTGAGAATCAAATACTTTTATGCAATGATGAATTGTATCTGCCACCCAAATTCTTCCTTCTGAGTCAACTGCAATCCCTCGAGGATAGTAAAATTCATCGTTCCCTATCCCCTCTTTTCCAAAAGAAAATATTTCTTTTTCATCCGGTCCAAAAACCACTATTCGGGAGTTATCAGTATCTACCACATAGATTTTTCCTTCTGAGTCAACTGCAATCCCTCGAGGCTGGTTAAAACTGGTTTTTTCCGGCCGAATTACCGAAATTGAGGAATAATCACCCCAGCGAAAAACCCTTACTTGGTTGGCTTCCTGTTCAACCACATATAACTTTTCTCCCTGAGGAGAAAAAGCTAAACCTACTGGACTGGCTAAATCAGAAATAACTTTAATCAAATCTCCAGCTTCATCCATTATCAGCAGCCGATTGTTACCCCAATCGCTGATCACCAAAGCCCCATCTTGGGGATGAACCGCTGCAAAAACCGGATAATCGAGATAAGGCGGTTCCTGGTTCACCTGATCAATCGCTTTTTCCACTTCCCAGGTTGCTGCCCCAACAGCAGAAGATAACCCAACTAAAAAAAGAAACATTAAAAATAACTCTAAAAATTTAACTCTCCGGCAAATCACTGGCAGCATCCTCCATTTTTTCTTTGATTTTTGCTTCAAAAACCTCTAAAGGACTGGAAAAATCTACTAAGGGTGGTGAAAAGAAAACCGATATAGGAACCAGACGAGGGATTGTTCTTCCCCGGGGCAAACTATCAAACGTTCCATCAATTCTACCCACTATCACTGGCACTTGCGCCTTGAGTAAAAGTTTTATCGCTCCGGGTCTAAAATCTCTCACTTTCCCTTCGTTTCTGGTTCCTTCGGGGAAAAGACCTACTACTTTTTTTTCCCGAAGGAGAGAAAAAATTCGCTTAATAGCCTGCCGGTCTCCTTCTTCTCGCCGAAGGGGGAAAGCCCCCAACTGTTTTAAAAAAAAAGCAGATAGTGGATTTCGGAACAATTCCTCTTTGGCCATAAAATATATTCTCCGAGGAGCGGCACATCCAATAACAATCGGATCTAAGTAGCTTGCATGATTAGAAACAACTATACACGGCCCTTGAGCGGGGAAATTTTCTCTCCCCTCTACCCGAAACCGAAAAAAAACCTTCAGAAAAAAAAGAGCAATCCACTTACTCAAATAGTAAATCATAGAAAATTTTTTCTACCATTGAACAGAACCAATACTAACTATCTTCGCAAAGCATCGCAAAATTTACCAAACTCCAACCGATCAAACTTATACCTACCTATTTTATGAGTTTTAAAAAGTATTATCAACTAAAGATAAAAATAAAGTTATTTTTTATCTGCTCAAGCCAGGTAGTTTCTGTCTTTAAATAATTTAGATTCCTGATAAATACATTCAGGAATGACAACGCGGAGGTCCTTTCCTCCGTGTACCGAGGAAGTGTTCTCCTTCCTCGGTTGTATTTGTTTTTTTTCTTTGTTTTTAGTTTTTCGGGGGTTATTAGGGGGGTATTTTCCCCCTAATAGTAGGAAGTGTTCTCCTTCCTCGGTTAATCTTTTATATTTTTCCGTTTTTAAGTTTTTGCCTTTTGGGGGTTGATAAGGGGAAGTTCTTTTCCCCCTTATTGCAATAAAGGATTATTGTAAAGTTTTAATCAATCTTGAAGTTTCAATTCCATAAATTCTGCCCCTTCGATTGGGTTGTCATAGTAAGGAGGGATGGGATAAAATCCCATCTGTTGATAAATTGCACGAGCAGCTCCCATAATGGGCAAAGTATCAAGCCGCATAAATTGATAGTGCCTTTTTCTTGCTTCCTGGATAATTTTTTGCACTAACCGTTTACCAATACCCATACCTTGCCATTCCGGGCGTACAAATAACCGCTTCATTTCGCATACCCCAGGTGACAGCTTTCTCAAAGCCACACACCCGGCCGCTTCTCCCTTAACCCGGGCTAAAATCAGAGCCCCCGTCGGAGGAGAATACCTCCCGGGGAGGGTTTTAATCTCTTCTTCAAATCCCTGAAAAGAGAGGTCCAGTTGCAACCAATTAGCATACGCAAGCAATAACTTTTTTATTTCCAACAGGGCTTGCTCATCGATATCGGTTAAATATTCAACCATTTTTATTTTCACCACCACAATAATTATATGGTTAACCCAAGTTGCGCATTTTTACCAGAAAAATCTCCTTTTTTTATACTACAATTGATTTGTAATCTCCTGATTTATCAGTCCTTTAATCTGGGTTACCCAAAAATGAGAATCCCCAAAAGGAAAGACCTGATATAGACTGATTTCTGGAACTTATAGTGCAACTTGGGTTAATCTTGCACCGCAAACTGAGGAAGACGTTTCTTCTTCCTTAGTTGTATTTGTTCTCATCTCTATTTTTGTTCTTCTGGGGGGTTGATAAGGAGCCTTTTTCTCTTATTGTTCTGTGGCGTAATAATAATCATCCAGAACCTGGCCGATCCAATCTTTAATCAAAACCACCGGGTCCGCCGCCAGTATTTCTCCCCTTACTCTTTTGGCTTGAGTTGGAAAAAACTGGCTAATCAAAGAAAAGGGAATTTCAGCTGATCTTAAGTTGACCAAAAGCAAACCCAACGCCTTTTGTACCCGAGGATGGGTCCAATAGTAGCGACAACGGTCATAAAGGCTATATTTGAGAGCAAAACGTTTAGTTACCTCGTCCCCCCGGTAGTATCGAATCCAATATTTGGGGTCTTGGAGCATCACTTCTTCCAGAACTGCAACCAGATGGGATTGTTCTTTTATCTTATTGGCTTTCAACAGCTCTCCCTCCATTAAATCAAGCATAAAAAGTGCCTCTCGCAAAGCAAAGGTCAGAGCAGGACCTACCTTTAAAATAGCAATCTTATCTTCCACCATCTCTTTCAATTTCTCGGCCTTTTGATAGTCGGTAGAATGACCTTCAAACACCAATTGAGGGAACTTAGCCAGAAGAACTTTAAGCTCCTGAAATTTTTCCCGGTCATAATCGAAAACCTTATCCCCGGTAAATTCCACTCCTGGTTGCACCACCACTGCTATTACTCGCTCCCAGGCTCCTCCTAAATTGTGCCGCGCAAAAGCTTCTTTGGTCAAAAGGATGGTTTCTTCTAAATCCGCCATTCGGGTCACAGCCGGAGCATGCCTTAATTCCTCTGATCCACCTGGAGACGGTACTTCAGTACCGATTACATAAACTGGCGGTGTTTTTTCTCTTCCCCCTCCCCGATAGGCTTCTTCAGCAGATTTAGCCAGAATTGCCGTCCGTTCAGTGGTAATCGAGGTGGGGAGAGGTTCATTTCGATCACCAGTATCATCCCCTAAAAACATACTGGCGTCCAGATGAATTTTAGAAAAGCCAGCCCGAACGTACTCTTTTACCAAATCGCAGCCCATCTGCAAGGCAACCTCAGCTGGTTTGTCTTTCCAGGGATTCGGTCCTAAATGGTCTCCTCCCAAAATGATTTTCTCTTTGGGAAAAGCTATTTTTTCAGCAATTTGAATAACCATTGTCCTAAAATCAGCCGGGGCCATACCAGTGTAGCCCCCCAGCTGATTAACCTGATTGGAAGTAGACTCAATTAAGACCGGCATACCTCTGGAGGCGGCCTTTTCCATACCAGCTTCAATCACATAGGAATTAGCGCTACAAATCGAGCAAATTCCTTGAGCAATATTTTTACTTTGAAGATGTACCATTTTTTGGAGAAAATTTTGGTCAGCTTCCATAATTTCCTTCCTTTCATAAGAGACCATCATGCCCCTCGGGGCACCAGATGAATATGAAAGCTCCGAGGGTTATCTCTTCAGTTTTTTTGTTTTTTGACCAAGTTATACCATAAGTTCCAGCTTGATAACAGCAGATGAAAATGAAAATATAAGGTTCTTGAGGTTCATTTTCACCCTCACCTTAATCCTCTCCCTTCAAGGGAGAGGAAATTTTAAAAATCGAAACACACCTTTCTCTGGACAGGACCCTTTCGGGCATATCTTTCGTCTTCGTATGTACCTCGAACTTGCCAAGTTTCATCCCTCACTTAGTGTTCGGCCCTTTATCGGTGTAACTTTTTTTCCGACTACTCTTGTACCGGCTGACTTCTGACGGTTCAGCCAGATTTCTCAACCTGGGTTGTTAGCTTCCTAACTTTTCCGC
>JASGLU010000098.1 GCA_030156825.1 Candidatus Atribacteria bacterium
ACAAAGATTAAAAGATAAAAACTAAAAGACAACTGAGGAAGAAGGACATTCCTCACTATCAGGGGGAAAATACCCCCCTAATAACCCCCAAAAACAAAGGAAAACAGATTTTGCGGGATATTATAATAACCGTTATTCCCTTTTAACGGGAACAACGGCACCAATCGAGTACTTTTGATCTCCTAAGTAGTTACTGGCCACTTCCTGCGCTTCAGCCAAAGTCGCTTCCCCTAATATTTGCTGATAAGTAAAAGGGAAATCCCACCCTAATCCCAACTTTTCATAAAATGAAGTTAAAGAGGCCACTGAATGTACCGTTTCCAAACTGTGTAAAAGTAAACCCCACGTATAATTTTTGGCCTCCTCCCACTCATCTTTGTCCAATACTGTCAGCCGGCGAAATTCAGTTTTCAGATTATCCAAAACCAATTCGAAATACTGCGGCAGAAAACCACAGTAGGCACAAATAAAAGAGGGACCAAGTAGAGGACTATATAAAGACCCCACCTGATAACTCAATCCTTTTTCTTCCCGTATTCTAAGAAAAAGCCGGGAGTACATCGCCCCTCCCAGAATATTGTTCAACACCTCAAAAATAACCCGTTCCCTCACCGAAAGTAAGTCGGGAGCAGAACTCCCCAACACCAACCAACTATCAGTAATATCTTTCTCATCTACTATTTGCCAACCAGCAGGAGCAAATTCTTTATCATCGACCACCGGCTTTGGGCGTTCAGCCGGCACAGCACTTCCCATCTCTTTTTCCAAAATCTCTCTTGCTCTATCAGCAGGGAAGCCACCAACTACTGAAATTACCATGTTATTAGGAACATATATCTGTCGATACCAGTCAATGAGCTGTTTTTGAGTTATCCCCCTTAAACCCTCTTCCCTTCCAATAGAGGAAAGAGCAAAAGGATGGTTTCCGTAAAAAGCCTTTTTAAATCGCCTGAGAGAGGCTTTTAGCGGGTCGTCGTCAGCTGACCTCAACAGGTTGATTAAAAACTCCTTTTCTCTCTCCATTTCTTTTTCCGAAAGAGCAGGGGTTTTCAAAACCTCCAAAAATAGGTGGAGAATGGCAGACCACTCAGAAGTAGGTCCCTCCAGGGCAAGTCGGCCAGTAAAGTAGTTGGCAGAACTGCTGATAGTAGCTCCTAAGCCTTCAACGGTTAAGTTAAACTGACTGGCAGACTGTTTTTCGGTTCCTTTTACCATGGTTTCCTGCAAAAGGGAAGAAATTCCTTCCTCACCTTTGCTCTCATAGAGATTCCCCATCCCCAGGCACAGACTCACACTAAAAAGGGGGGCTTGTTCCTGCGGAATCAAAAGGAGAACCAGTCCGTTTTCAAAAACCACTTTTTCAACTTCTTTTATGATTCTCAATTTTTCTCTTCTCCCGGGTAAATAGAAATCCAGGTTGCCTTCTTGAAGTTGAGATACAGTTCAGCCACCTTCATAACATCTTCCACTTTGAGCCGATCAATCCGGAGTAAATAATCAGCAAGGTAATCAACATTTCCCGCAAGGTCAAATCTACCTAAAACTTCAGCCCAGCCCCAAGTAGTCTCAACTGCGTGAGAAAAACCGCTTTTCAACAAATTTTTTCCCCTTATTATCTCCCCTTGCCCAGGCGGGTCAGAAAAAAGCCGCTGTAACTCCTGCTGAATTGTAAATTCTATCTCTTCCCGATTTCCGTCCATATAACTATAGAAAATAGCAAAAATCCCTGCTTTCTGATAGTAAAAGTAATTGGCTTGAATAATATCAACCAATTTCTTTTCCTCTCTCAGTTTTAAGTTGAGTCGAGAACCGATCCCCCCGCCTACTATCAAAGAAAGAAGCTGCAAGGGGTAAAAAGCTTCATCTTGAATCCCCGGACAGAGAAAACCCACTACCCCATACCGGCGTTTGACGTCCATTGGAACTAAAAATTCCCCTTTTTTGGGAGCAAAAGCCGGAAAAGAAAAGTCTCGCTGCTCCCAATCGCTGGCAGGAGGGAAACGCTCCTCTGCCCATTGGAATACCTCCTCTGCTCCAACTGGAACCCCGCCAGCCACTATCAAAGCCAAATTGGAAGCATGATAAAAACGCCGTTGGTGCTCTAAAAGGTCCGCCCGGGTAAAAGAGCGAATTCTCTCTTCTTTACCCAGGATAGGCATTTCATAGGGAGTGTTGGCAAAAACCTTCTGGTGAAGCAAGGTAGTTAGTCGTTCTTCCGGGTCATCCTGATCAATGTGGATCTCCTGAATAACTACCAACTTTTCCTGCTCTATATCTGTCGGAGAAAAAAGAGGACGACAGACCATCTCCGTTAAAATTTCTATCGCCTCTTTCCAAAATTCAGCCGGAACTACAATGTAAAAATCAGTAGTATCAAGAGATGTACCAGCGTTAAAATATCCTCCCAAAGCCTGAACTTTTCGGGCCAAAAGGTTGCCGGGATAATTATCTGTTCCCTTAAAAACCATGTGTTCGTAAAAATGAGAGATTCCGTTAGTTGAAGGACTTTCATTTTTTACTCCGGCCAGAGACCATAGGTTAACCGCCACCAAAGGAGAATCCAAATGTTTTAAAATGATTTTCCCCCCAGCAGGAGAAATCGTTTTAGAATGAAAGTTATAAAGATTTTCTGCCATACCTTTATAAAAGCCTGGTGGGATTACCTCGCCAGGCAAATAGACCTTTTTTTGATTAGAACATTATAGAAGGTTTCAGCTTATTTGAAAAGGGTTTCCCCAACTTACCCAGGTAGAGAATCGGCTCTCATCTCTCTGCAAACTTTATGAACATTTCCGGTCAATTTTTGGTTTCACTCAATTTATTCAAGCCCTCTAAAGCCTCAGAGTTATCAGGCTCAATCTCAAGCACCTTGCGATAACATTCCTCTGCCTTATCCTGCTCGCCCTTTTTGCGATAAGCTTCAGCTAAACCCAGCCAGGCTTCCGCCGATTGTGGGTTATAAGTCAAGGCCTCTTGAAAGTCCTGAATAGCCAAATCTGCTCCCCCTAAAGGAGGAGGAACAGCCAATCGAGCATAGCCTCTGGCAACTAAAGCATGGGAATCAGTTGGGTCAATTTCCAACGCCCGGGCAAATTCTTGAAAAGCCCGCATGCCAAACTCTATTCTATCCCCCATTTCCGAAGCTGCCATAGAAAGTTCACTTAAGGCCTGTCCTAAAAGAGAATGAACCTGAGCCCAATCGGGACGAATTGCAAGCAGTTCCTCAAAAGTTTCTTTAGCCTTTTCCCAATCCTGTTCTTTTAAGTATTCCTTGCCCTGTTCCAGCATTCTTTGGGCTATCTGGTCAGAAACCTCGCTCCAGGCAACAACTTCCCGGCCAGAAACCAGCGAAAAAATTTGCCATTCTCCTTCCTCGATGACTACTATCGCCACCGGTTCAATCACCCATTCTTCCCTTGTCCAGCGTTGGTTCTCTGCTATTGGATCACAACCGACTATCCGCACTCGATTCACCGGTACTAAGGTTAGTTCCCCCACCCGGGTTATATCGCCAATAATCGGTACTCCGGAAGTACCTAAGGAACCACACTCAAGGCTCTCTAAAAAACCCCGATTTGTTTCGGAATCAATCTTCACTTCTTTGAGTTCTCCCAGCTCAGTTGATTCCTCTTCTATCCCCCAAGCAGGATAAGCTAAACAAAACACCACCAAACAAATCGCTACTAATTTCCTCATCACATCCATCCTCCTTCGCCCAGTACCGGTTTCCACTCCAAACCAAGCCCTCCAACAAACCCTAACTTCCCTCAAACTGGGTGGTACCTTGGTCAACTAATACCATCACCTGCGGATGCAACTGAAGCACTGAAGCCGGAACTCGAGGGGTAACCGGACCAAAAAGGGCTTCTCTTAGTGCCGCCCCCTTATTCTTTCCACTAACCAAAAGCAAAATCCGATCAGCTTGCATGATAGTTTTTATTCCCATGGTAAGTGCTTTTTCTGGAACCTCTTCCCAGGAAGAAAAAAAGCGAGAGTTAGCTTTTCTCGTTTCCTCGGTCAGCTTTACCAGATGGGTAACACTCCCCCAATCAGCCCCTGGTTCGTTAAAGCCGATATGGCCATTTTCGCCTAATCCCAAAACCTGTAGGTCAATCCCTCCGCTACGTTCAATAGACTGTTCAAACTGGCAACATTCTTCCAAAAGATCAGAAGCTATCCCCAAGAGAATATGTACATTCTCCGGCCGAATATTAATTTTCCCCATCAGTTCTTCCTGCATATAAAAATGATAACTGTGAGAATCATAGGGGTCAAGCCCCACATATTCATCCAAATTAAAGGTAGTTACTTGGGAAAAATCGAGTAGCCCTTCCTGATAAAAACTTACCAGACAACGGTACATCCCACGGGGCGTATCCCCGGTGGCCAAGCCCAATACCAACGAGGGCTTGGCCAAAATGGCTTTAGCTACTATTCGAGCCGCTCGCTGGCTCATCTGTTGATAATTTTCAGTTACTATTACTTCCATCTCACCTCCACCTTTCTTCAAGCAACTTGTTCTGGACTATTTCAGGCTGGTCTTAGCCTCGGTTTTCCTTCGACGTACCTCTTCTATTTTAGCGAATAACCCGAATTTCACAAACCCAATTATCCTGTTTTACCGGTACTAAGATCTAACTTTCTTAGCATTCCGTTAAAAATATTCAAGTGTAAGGAAAAGTGGTTATCAATGGAGGAGAAGGCCGAAGGGGCCTTCACCCAAGAGAGGAGGGGAGATCCAAGGATGAAGTTCCGGCCTTCTCATTGTAGAAATATGTAATTAAAAGAGAAAAAGTTCCAGAAAAATACTTTCCTTTTTTTTCTGTGTTTGTCCTGATTGTAAGTTCCTTTTTCTCGCTTTTCATTGTTCTAAAGATTATCGGGGTAGTAGAAAAAATGGATACAAGAGTACGCCTTGTTATTTTTTCTTTTGTTTGTCATGCCTGACATCTTTAATTGGGCATCCACCATCCTCCGTCATTCCCGAAATTTTTAGTCGGGAATCCACGTCCTTAAATACTGTGGACCCCTGATAGATACATTCAGGGGTGACGAACAAAGGGTGATAGATGTATTTAGGAATGACAAACAGAGAGTCATTGCACTGGCAAAA
>JASGLU010000033.1 GCA_030156825.1 Candidatus Atribacteria bacterium
CAAAGATACTATCAAAAAGAAGTTACAGGCGGAAGTAAAGTATAAGAGACAATCGGGAGGCAGGGGCCAGTATGGTCATTGTTTTTTAGAAATCGAGCCTCTTGAGCGAGGTCAGGGATTTGAGTTTGTGGATAAAATTGTAGGAGGAGCTATCCCTCGAAACTATATTCCGGCGGTAGAGAAAGGAGTACAAGAGGCTATGCAAGAAGGGGTATTGGCTGGATACCCGGTGGTAGATGTCAGAGTTACGGTTTACGATGGTTCTTACCACCCGGTTGATTCCTCGGATATGGCCTTTAAAATTGCCGGTTCTATGGCTTTTAGAAAAGGAGCGCAAGAGGCAGAACCCGTGCTTCTGGAACCGATGATGGAAGTGGAGGTAAAAGTCCCCGACGAAAACATGGGGGATATAATTGGTGACTTGAACAGCCGGCGAGGAAAAATTTTAGGAATGAACCCGCAAGACGGCTATCAGTTAGTCAAAGCGTTGGTTCCCTTAGCAGAGTTATTCCGTTATTCGGTTGACCTGCGGTCGATGACTCAAGGTCGGGCTTATTTTGCTATGAAATTTTCTCACTATGAGGAAGTTCCCTCGCAGATTGCCCAAGAGATTATAGCCCAGGCCCAACGGGAGAGAGAGGAAGCGTAGCTCATTGTGTTTTTAGTAGGAATTGACCTGGTAGAAATTCCAAGGATAAAAAAAGTTTTTTCCCGTTTTCCCTCGGCTTTTTTGGACAGAATTGCCACAGAAGAAGAGCTGAGTTATTACCGGGGGAAAAGTAAAAAAAGATTGCTGGAAGGGGTGGCCTCCTTGTTTGCTACCAAGGAAGCAATTCGGAAATTGTATCTGCAAAAAGGACAGAATCCTCGCTGGAAAGAGATAAAGCTACTGCATTCTCAAGCGGGGGCACCTCTGGTTGAAGTAAGCCCTTCACTGAAGCCCTTCTTTGAGCCGATTAGGGTTTCTCTTTCCCATACCTCGGAACTGGTAATAGCGGTAGCCATGGGCTGGGAAAGAAGGGAGAGTGGACATTGAAATTAGTTAGTGCCGAGTTAATGCAAAAAATAGAAAAAGAGCTGGTGGAAAAATATGATATCCCTACTCTTCTGCTAATGGAAAATGCTGGTAGGGGAGTAGCGGCCAAAGCAGCTCAGTTGGTTCAGGAACAGAGTATCGAACAGGTGTATATAATTTGTGGAGTGGGTAACAACGGAGGGGATGGGTTAGCAGTAGCCCGTCACCTCCGTTTAACTTTTCCTCGGCTTCCTATTGTGGTTTACCTTTTAGGGGAAATTACTTCTTCTAAACCGGATGCCTGGGCCAATCTGCAGATAGTAGAAAAATTGGGAAATATTACCGTAAAACAGATTATTCTTTCGGAGGAGATGGTTTTAGATCCTGCCGGTTTAGTGATTGATGCTATTTTTGGAATTGGTCTTTCCCGGGAAGTGGGTGGACGCTACCGGGAGGTGATTGAGAGAATAAATTCTTCTCCCAGACAGCTGGTGCTCTCGATTGATATTCCTTCGGGATTGGACGCCACTACCGGCCAGGTTTTGGGATGTGCGGTGAAAGCCGATTTCACGGTTACCCTGGGGCTGGCAAAGAGAGGTTTGTTTGTCTACCCGGGGCGGGATTTTGCCGGAAAGATTTCAGTTGCTTCCATTGGAATTCCTTTGATTGTACGCGATCAACCTGGCAGAAGCTGGTTAATTGAACCGGAATTGATAAAGAAACTTCTCCCTTTAAGAGGGACCCATACTCATAAAATTTCTGCTGGAGTAGTAGGAGTTATAAGTGGTTCGTCTGCTCTTCTGGGAGCCGGCATGTTGGTAGCCTTGGGGGCCTATAAGAGCGGAGCGGGAATGGTGGTTTGGCCTTTGCCAGCCGAAGTAGCCAACCTGGTAAAAGTGCGAATCCCCGAGGTGGTAAGTCCTCTCCTGCCTGCGGTTGCTCCAGAATGGGAGTATTCTTCTTCTCATTGGGAAGAACTGAAGCAGATTTTGACTCAGAGAAAGTGTAATTCCTTAGCGGTTGGTCCCGGATTGGGATTGAAAGCAGAAACCGCTGCTCTTTTGCGACTTCTTGTTGAGCAACCGGAGCTAAAAGGAGTTTTGGATGCCGATGGCTTAAACTTGGTTGCTCAAGAGCGAGAGGACTGGAAAGATAGACTATCAGGCTGGGTTATCACTCCTCACCCGGGAGAGATGGCCCGACTGCTTCAGTGGACTCCGCAAAAGGTTAATGACAACCGGGTTGAAGCTGTTTTCGAAGCGGCCCGGTTTTTTGGTAGCACGACTGTTTTGAAAGGTCCTGGTACTCTGGTTGCCACGCCAGAGGGTGAGCTATGGGTTAATCCTACTGGTGACCCTGCGCTGGCAACTGCAGGTAGTGGCGACGTTTTGACCGGTATGATAGCTGCTTTTATGGCGCAAGGACTTTCTCCCCGGGATAGTGCCCTGGTGGGAGTGTTTCTCCATGGATTAACCGGGGAGTTAACTGGAAAAACGGTAAAAGATGGAGTTTTGGCGAGTGAACTACCAGAAGTAATTACTGAAGCGAAAAGGATGTTGTTGAATGGAAAATACCGGATCTCATTTATGGATGGAAATTGATACCCAGGCCTTGCAGCACAATCTTTTAACTCTCCAGAAGGAAGCTGGCCGCTCTAATTCGGAAGTTATGGGTGTGGTGAAAGCCGATGCCTATGGTCATGGAATAGAGGTGGTTAAGCTTTTATTCGACTGGGGCCTCAAGCGAGTGGGAGTGGCAACAGTAGAAGAGGGTTGTAATTTAAGAAAAGTTGATTTTCGGGGAGAGATATTAGTTTTAGGGGGCTTTTTTAGTGAGGAAATAGATTCTATTTTAGATAACCACCTGGTTCCGGTTGTTTCCTGTTTTGAGGAAGGAAGGAGTTTGGCTGAAAAAGTGGGTCAAAGGGGGGAAACTGTCAAGTTCCACTTGAAGATTGACACCGGAATGGGACGGGGGGGGTTCTTGGAAAGAGACCTCCCCGCTGATTGGTGGCGAAGGGTAAACCAAAACCCCTTTCTTTCTTTAGCCGGAATTATGACCCATTTTTCTTGTGCTGAATCCGACCGGGAATATACCGAAAGCCAGTTCGGTCAATTTTTAACTTTTTTAAATCACCTGCCACAAGACGGAACGTTGCCTCCCTTTTTGCGACACTGTTCTAACAGCGCTGCTTTTTTGCTTTTTCCCGAGATGCGACTGGACCTTTCCCGCCTGGGAATAGCTTTGTTTGGAGTGTCTCCTACCGGCGATGCCCGGTTGGTGGTCGATTGCTCTTTGCGACCGGTTATGGCGATTAAAACTCGGATAAAGAATATAAAAACCCTTCCTGCCAATTTTCGGGTGGGATATGGCAGCACTTTTGTTACTTCCCGGGAAACCAAAGTGGCGGTGGTTTCTTTGGGTTATGCTCAAGGTTTGTTTCGTTCTCTCTCCAACCGGTTGGAAGTGCTGGTTAGGGGAAAAAGAGTACCTGCGCTGGGGACTATTTCTATGGATCAGATGGTAATCGATGTTAGCGGGATAGAAGGGGTAAAACGGGGAGAGGTGGTTACGGTTTTGGGCCGAGAGGGGGAAGAGGAAATTCGGGTAGAAGAGCTGGCTCATCGTTGTGGCACCATTCCCCATGAGATTCTCTGTAGTTTTAGGCGGATAACTAAAAAGATTTGCCGATGAAAAGAAAAATCGATTTTTTTCTCAGTCGAAGCCCGGAAGAAACCCAAAATTTTGGGAGAGAAATTGTGAAAGGTTTGGCACGGGAAAAAAATGTTTTACTGCTTCTTCAGGGAGATTTAGGGGTGGGAAAGACCTGTCTGGTTAAAGGTATAGCTTCTGGTTTGGGTATTTCCCCGGATGAGGTGGTAAGTCCTACTTTTTCTCTGATAAATGAATACCGCTCTTCCCAGGGTAAATTATTCCATATGGATTTTTACCGATTGGACCTATGGCAGGAGGTAGTTGACCTGGGGATAGAAGAATATTTTGAAAAAGAGGGGATTATAGCGGTAGAATGGGGAGATAAATTTATTGATTATTACCCCCGACCTTTTTGGGTTATTTCTTTTAACTGGGTAGGGGAGCGGGAAAGAGAAATAACGGTAACTCGATGGGAAAAGGAGAAAGAAAACAGTTGATTATTGCCCTTGACGCCAGTACTCCCTGGCTAACTTTGGCTTTGAGTGAGGGAGAAGATATTCTTTTTTCAGTTACTCACCATACCCGTGAGGCTCACTCTCAGTGGTTGATTAAATACATTAAAATTTTGAAAGAGGAGTTTGCCCTTTCTCCTGACCGCCTGGAGCTGGTGTTGGTGGGTTTAGGTCCGGGGTCTTTTACCGGAGTTAAGATAGGTAATTTGGTAGCTAAAGCTATTGCCTACTCTTATCATAAGCCTCTCTGGGGTTTTTCCACTTTGGAGCTTTTAGCCAGTAGGGTTAAGTTTGATCCTGACTACAGGGAGAGAACCTGGGAGTCCATAGTGCCGGTGATTTATCATAAAAAAGAGGAAATTTTTTGGGGAGAGTACTCTTCCCGCTTTGGTCGGTTTTCAGTTCGGGTTCAATCAATTGCTGAGTTTATAGAAGAGATGAGGGGTAAAAATGTTTTGTTAGTAACTCCCTGGGCTCAGCTTAGAACTGTTTTTGAGGAGGAGAAGTTATTGTGTTTTCCTCTTCTTTTATCTTTTCCTCGAGCAGAGGAATTTATTCGTCTGTTTTATCAACGTCGGTCTCAATTAGCCGGGGCGGTTCAATTTAATAATGTGTTCGAGATGACTCCCTTATATGGCTCGAAAATTTTCGAATCTTAATCTCTCTAATCAGGAAGGAAAATTTGAAATTAGGAAGATGCGCCCCAACCATCTACCTTATGTGGTGGCTATTGAGCGCCAATCTTTTCCTCAGCCTTGGTCTTACTCTCTGTTTTTGAGTGAGCTTTCTAACCGGGTAGCTACTTATTTGGTAGCCATGTGGGAGGGGGAAATTATAGGCTATTTAGGTTTATGGACGATTGCAGATGAGGGGCACATTACCACTTTGGCTATTCACCCTCGCTTTCGGGGAAGAGGGTTTGGCAAAAGACTTCTGCAGTATGGTTTGCGTTTTATTCAGGAGAAAAGATGTCGGGAAGCGTTTTTGGAAGTTCGGGTTTCTAACTGGATTGCGCAAAAAATGTACCAAGAGTTGGGATTTCAGCCAATTGGGATTAGAAAAAGATATTATAGCGATGGAGAAGATGCTTTGATCATGAGAAAAGAACTATAAAGAACAATAAGGGGGGAAAGAACTCCCCCTTATTAACTCCCTTCTTTTTTGGCAGTGCAATGGCCCTCTGTTTGTCATTCCTGAATGTTTCTATCAGGAATCCAAACTATAAAGAGGAGATCTCTTTTATAATCCCCCAAAAAACAAAGAACATAAAAAAACAAAATCCACTGCGGGAGAGAAAACCTCCCTCACTGGATTCCCGATTAAAGGTTTCGGGAATGATGAAGGAGAAAGATTTCCGATTACTAATTTCGAGAACGACAAAACCATAACCCAAGTTGCCCCATAAGTTCCAGAAATTAATCTATATCAGTTCTTTCCTTTCGGGTAACCCAGATTAAAATCAGGAATTGTAAGTCAGTTATACTATAATATATAAAAAGTTTTTCTGGCAAAAATCTGTAACTTGGGTTAAAAAAGCGAACACTGGATTTGCTCTGCTTATATAAAGAGAAAGGGTGCGTAGGATGAGCTATGTTTTGGGAATAGAAACCAGTTGTGACGATACTTCCTGTTCAATCTTAAAAACTCCAAATCAAGTGCTTTCTAATGTGGTGTCTACCCAGGTAGATTTTCATCGCCGTTTTGGGGGAGTGGTGCCAGAGGTGGCTTCCAGGAAGCATTTGGAATTTCTTCCTCTGGTGGTAGATGAGGCTTTACGAGAGGCCGGGGTAGACCTTTCTGCCCTGAATTTGATTGCAGTAACTGCCGGTCCAGGACTCATGGGGTCGTTGCTTATGGGTGTGAGCTGGGCTAAAACTGTGGCTCTCCTCCACTCCCTTCCACTGGTGGGGGTTAATCATCTGGAAAGCCATCTTTTTGCCTCTTCTTTGGAAAACGAGGATTTAAGGCCTCCTTTTCTGGGATTAATAATTTCTGGAGGACATACCGAATTGGTGGCGGTGGAAGAGTGGGGAAAGTATCGAATTCTGGGTCGGACGCGGGATGATGCTGTGGGGGAGGCTTTTGACAAGGTAGCCAAGTTTTTAGGTTTGGGCTATCCAGGAGGACCTGTTATAGAAAAGGTAAGCCGACGAGGGGATAAAGATAGATTTTATTTTGCCGGAGGCCTGGAGAAAGACCGAGAGTTGGACTTCAGTTTTAGTGGTTTAAAAACAGCGGTTATTCGAACTCGCAAGACTTTAGAACAAATTGACGAGCAAACGATAGCTGATTTGGCCGCTTCTTTTCAAGAAAGTGTGATTCGAACTCTGGTAAAAAAGACTCTCTGGGCTCTTGAGCTTACTGGATTTTCTACAGTGGTGGTAGGGGGAGGGGTGGCGGCTAATCGAGCCTTAAGAGAAGCTATGCATGCTGAAGCTCAAACTCGGAATTTGCGTGTGTTTTTTCCCTCTTTGCCTTTTTGTACCGACAATGCGGCTATGGTGGCCTTATGTGGTTTTTTTTACTTTACCCGGGGTTGGGAAAGCTCGCTTGAATTTGAACCCAATCCTCGCCTTGCTTTAGGGGAATTGCCGGTTTAAAATTGGCTATCTTTTGAACGCTAACGATGAGAGTTTTTCTATCTTAATTCCCGCTTTGAAAATAAAAAACGGTTAGAGTATAATCTTTGAGTTACAGTTAAAAGGTAGCCCTCTCTTTTGGAATAACAGGAAAAGGGGTGACATAATAAATGGAAAGGTATTTTTTAGGAAGGAATCGAGAAGCACGGATGACTTACGGTTTTGATGAGGTTTCTTTGGTTCCAGGTAACATAACTATTGACCCGCGAGATGTTGATATCTCAACCACCATTGGAGAAGTGAGTTTAGAAGTTCCAATTTTAGGAGCAGCTATGGATGGGGTAATCGGCCCCAAAACCGCAGTTGCTTTGGGGAAATTAGGGGCCTTGGGAGTTTTGAATCTGGAAGGGGTGTTTACTCGTTATACCGACCCGGAATCGGTAATCGATGAGCTAATTACCAAGTCGCCCGAGGAAGTTACCCCTTTTCTTCAAAAAATTTACCAGGAACCTATCAAAGAGGAATTGGTGGCAAAACGTGTTGAGGAGATAAAAGCGGAAGGAGTTTTAGCTGCTGCTTCTTGCACTCCTTCTCGAGCGGATACTATCGGAAAAGTAGCCGAAGAAGCGGGACTGGACCTGATAGTTATCCAGTCTACCGTGACTACTCTCCGGTACCTGTCCTCCAGCCAAAAGCCGTTTGACCTGGTTCGTTTTTGCCGGGAGAGCAAAATTCCGGTGGTAGTTGGTAACTGTGCTACTTATGAAGTGGCTTTGGAAATGATGCGGGCAGGGGCCTCGGGAATTTTGGTTGGAATTGGCCCGGGAGCAGCCTGCACCACCCGAGCGGTGTTAGGTATCGGTGTGCCCCAGGTTACAGCCACAGTAGATGCCGCCTGTGCCCGGTCCGATTATTTTCGAGCTACCGGCAGGTATGTTTCAGTCATTACCGATGGAGGCATGCGAGTAGGAGGAGATATAACTAAAGCTCTTGCCAGTGGGGCCGATGCGGTAATGATTGGTTCTCCTCTGGCTTCGGCTGAGGAGGCTCCAGGGAAAGGGCATCATTGGGGAATGGCCACTCCTGATCCTTCCTTACCTCGAGGGACATTAGTTAGGGTAGGAATTAAAGGTAAAATGGAGGAAATTATTTTTGGTCCCAGCCATCTGGCGGATGGAACTATGAATCTGGCAGGAGCCCTGCGGGGAGCTATGGGTTCTTTGGGGGTTAAAACCTTGAAAGAGCTACAAACAGTAGAAATTGCTATCTCCCCCAGTATTTGGACGGAAGGAAAATTTCTCCAGAAAGTTCAGGGAGTGGGGATGGGAAGATAAATATGGATACTATTGTTATTCTTGACTTTGGTTCTCAATACACTCGCCTAATTGCTCGGCGCATCCGGGAACTTCAAGTTTACTGCGAAATCTGGCCTTATCATTTGCAAGGGCGGCGGCTTGATTTGCCGGAAATAAAGGGGATTATCCTCTCAGGTAGCCCCTTTAGTGTAATCGATAAAAATGCTCCTTCTCTTCCCCCTCAAGTTTTAGCCTCCAACAAACCGGTTTTAGGTATTTGCTATGGAATGCAACTTTTGATCTCTTCTTTGGGTGGGAAAGTGGTAAAAGCCCAGGGTCGAGAATATGGCAAGGCTAAATTGACGATTACCGAAAGAGGGGGTATTTTCCAGAACTTGGGGGGCGAGATGGTTTGCTGGATGAGCCACGGAGATAGTGTTAAAGAGTTGCCTGATAGTTTGCTGGGAGTTGCCCGGACCGAAGACTGTGAATACGCGGCCGTGCGCGACCAGGAAGGCAAAATTTGGGGCATCCAGTTTCATCCGGAAGTGTCTCATACCCCTTTTGGTAAAGAAATATTGGCTAATTTTGTTTTTGGAATCTGCGGTAGTCGGCCGGAGTGGACCCCGGAGTCCATTATCCAGCAACAGATTCAGTGGATTAGAAACGAGATAAAGGGAGAGAAAGTGATTTGCGCTTTAAGCGGAGGGGTGGATTCGGTAACGGCAGCAGTTCTTACTTATCGAGCCATTGGTGACCAGTTAACCTGTATTTTTGTTAATAATGGCCTTTTAAGAAAAGGAGAACCGGAAAAGGTGCTCCACAACATGGAAAAACTATTAGGTAAAGATCGGGTGATTTATGCTGATGCCCAGGAGCGATTTTTAGCCGAACTCAAGGGAGTACTTGACCCGGAGGAGAAGCGGAAAATCATTGGCCGAGTATTTATCGAAGTTTTTGAAGAAGAGGCTCAGAAATTAGGGCAGGCGACTTTCTTGCTCCAGGGTACTACCTACCCCGATGTTATTGAAAGTGTCTCGGTGTCCGGTCCCTCGGCCCGGATAAAAACCCACCATAATGTGGGAGGGTTACCGGAACACATGAACCTGCGGGTGATTGAGCCCTTGAGGTTTTTATTTAAGGATGAAGTGCGTAAGCTGGCCGGTCAACTGAAAGTGCCAGAAGATATTGTTTGGAGACAGCCTTTCCCCGGTCCGGGTCTGGCGGTGCGCATTATTGGAGAAGTAACCGAAGAACGACTGGAAGTGCTTAGAGAACTGGACTTCATTATTAACCAAGAGCTTAAAAGGTCGCCCATTTATAAAAAACTCTGGCAATCCTTTGGGGTTTTGGTACCGGTTCGGAGTGTAGGAGTGATGGGTGACGAGAGGACTTATAGATATGTGGGAGTTTTGCGAGCGGTAATGAGTGAAGATGGAATGACAGCGGATTGGAGTCGTATTTCTTACGATACTTTGGACACAATTGCCCGGCGGGTGGTAAACGAAGTGCCGGGAATCGGCCGCATGGTTTACGATATCACTTCAAAACCTCCTGCTACTATTGAGTGGGAGTAAGCTTGGGAGAGATGAGAATGTCAGTGTGTGTGGTAGTAGGGACTCACTGGGGGGACGAAGGAAAAGGGAAAATTGTTGACTATCTGAGCAATCAGGTGGAGATAGTGGCCAGAGCCCAGGGAGGGAATAATGCCGGTCATACGGTAGTGGTGGATAACGCCAAATATGTTTTTCACCTCATCCCTTCCGGGATTTTGCAGCCGAATTCTATTTGTCTCTTAGGAGATGGTATGGTTATCGACCCGGCGACCTTACTGGAAGAGATGGATATTTTGCTCGAGAAAAGGGGTAAAGAGAGTTTAGACCGGCTGTTTATTAGTGGCCGGGCTAATTTGGTCATGCCTTACCATAAGATACTGGATAACCTGTATGAACAACTGCGGGGTGCGAAAAAGATAGGTACCACTGGTCGGGGGATTGGCCCTTGTTACGAAGATAAAGTAGCCCGCTGGGGAATTAGAATGGCCGACCTTTTGGATAAAGATAACTTTGCTCGAAGGCTAAAACCGATTTTGAAGTATAAAAATTTAATTCTGGAGCGGATTTTTAACCATCCTCCTCTTTCTTTTGAGGAGATATTCTCTCAATATTTAGCTTTTGCCGATCGACTTGCAGCCCATATTTCTGATACTTCTTGCCTGATTTATCGTTCCCTCCAGCAGGGGAAATCAGTTTTAATCGAGGGCGCTCAAGGTACTATGCTTGACCTGGATCATGGAACCTATCCTTTTGTTACTTCTTCTTCTCCGGTGGCAAGTGGCTCGCTTTTAGGGTCTGGTTTGGGACCGATTTCCCCTTTAGAAGTTTTGGGGATCTGTAAAGCTTATTCTACTCGAGTGGGGGAGGGACCATTTCCTACCGAATTGGACAATGAAATTGGGCAACGGTTACAAGAAAAAGGAGGGGAATATGGAGCTACTACCGGTAGACCCAGGCGATGTGGTTGGTTAGATGGAGTGATATTAAAATACGCTATTCGAATTAATCAGATCACTTCCCTGGCTATTACCAAGTTAGATGTTTTGGGTGGGTTTCCTACCATTAACTTTGCTCGAGCCTATCGCATTGGTGAAGAAGAAGTTGATTACTTTCCGTTTAACCCTTCCCTATGGGATCAATGTCAGCCAGTTTACCAGGAATTAGAAGGTTGGGAGGAGGATATCTCTCGCTGTCGTTCTTTTTCCCAACTTCCTTTAACCTGTCAACGATACATCGAGTTTATTGAGGATTTTACTGGTATTCCGGTGAGTATAGTTTCTGTAGGACCTTCTCGTGAGGCTACTATTATGAGGAAAGAAATCTTATAAAGAGGTAAACATGGGAAAAGAGGAAATTCGAAAAGAAATAGAAAAGCTGCGAGAGATTATTCACCATCATGATTATTGCTATTATGTCCTGAATCAGCCGGAAGTTAGCGACCAGGAATATGATGCTCTGATGAGGAAACTGGAAGAACTCGAGCAGCAGAATCCGGAGTTTATAGCTCCCGATTCTCCCACTCAACGAGTGGCGGGAAAACCGCTCGAAGCTTTTCCCAGTTTTACCCATGCTCGCCCCTTGTTGAGTCTATCCAATGCTTTTTCTGATCAAGAGATGATAGACTTTGACAATCGGATTAAAAGATTTTTGGGGGTAGACAGTTTAAACTATGTGTTAGAACTCAAAATTGATGGCTTGGCGGTTAACCTTCGCTATCAAAACGGGAGACTGGTGAATGGGGCTACCAGAGGGGACGGGGTAACCGGAGAAGACGTTACCTCTAATATTCGGACTATTCGTAGCGTTCCCCTTCGTCTTTTGGGGAAACGGATACCTCACTTGCTGGAGGTCCAGGGGGAAGTGTTTATGAGAAAACCGGACTTCGAGAGGTTAAACCGGGTTAGGGAAGAGCGAGGAGAATCCACTTTTGCCAACCCCCGTAACGCAGCTGCTGGTTCGTTGCGTCAACTTGATGCTCGTATTACGGCGGAGAGACGATTGGATATATTTGTCTATGGTGCTTATCTTGTTGAGAGCGATTACCAGCCAGTAAGCCACTGGCAACTTTTGCAATTTTTGAAAGAATTGGGGTTTAAAGTTAACCCTCATTGTCAGTTGATAAATTCGATAGAAGAAGCAATTGCTCTCCATCGAGAATGGGAAGAAAAACGGAAGGACTTGGACTATGAAATTGATGGCTTGGTGGTCAAAGTTAATTCTTTGGAATATCAGACCCGATTGGGCTCAACCAGTAAAAGCCCCCGCTGGGCAATAGCTTTTAAATTTAATCCCACTCTCCAGATATCTAAGGTGTTGGATATTAAAGTAAACGTAGGTAGGACCGGTGCTCTTACTCCGGTGGCAATTTTGGATCCGGTAGAGGTGGGGGGAGCGGTAGTTAAACGGGCAACCCTTCACAACGAAGATGAAATCAGAAGAAAGGATGTCAGAATTGGAGATTGGGTGTTAGTCAGTCGGGCAGGCGAGGTTATTCCAGAAGTAGTTAGAGTTTTGTTTGAACGAAGGACGGGGGAGGAAAAGATTTTTCAGATGCCTACCTCTTGCCCGGTTTGTGGCTCACCTACTGTCAGGGAAGAAGGAGAAGCAGCCTGGAGATGCATCAATCTTAATTGTCCTGCCCAGGTTAAAGAGCGCATCCAACATTGGGCTTCTCGAGATGCGATGGATATCGAGGGTTTGGGAGAAAAATTAGTTGACCAGTTAGTGGATACCGGTTTGGTGAAAACTATACCCGACCTTTACCGGCTGGAAAAAAAACAGCTGGTTGCTTTAGAGCGAATGGCTGATAAATCGGCCGACAACTTAATTCGGGCTATTCAAGCCTCTAAGGAGAGGAACCTGGATCGCTTTATTTATGCTTTGGGTATCCGCTACGTAGGACAGTTTGTAGCCCGGATTTTGGCGGAGAACTTTGGGTCGTTGGACAGGTTGATGAACGCTTCCCAGGAGGAGCTTTTAGCAGTTGAGGGGATAGGCCCCAAGGTGGCCCAGTCAATAGTGCAGTTTTTTTCTAATCGGGAAAATCGAGCACTGATTAGGCAAGTTTTGGAGTTGGGAGTGCGACCAAAAGAAATGGAGAAAAAAGGAAAGGAAAAAGGACCTTTTTATGGGAAAACTTTCCTGTTTACTGGTAGTTTGAGTCGATTTAGTCGCTCGGAAGCAGAGAAAATGGTGGAAGAAAGAGGAGGGAAAGCGGTGACCTCTATTTCCTCGCGAGTTGATTTTTTGGTAGTGGGAGCTAACCCGGGATCTAAGATAGATAAAGCTAAACAGTTGGGAATTCCTATTTTGCAGGAAGAGGAGTTTTATCGGATGTTGGGATTGTGAACAGATAGAGTATTATAAATCCCTTTAGGAGGTGGTTACATGGAGAGGAAGGTTTCATTGGCGGAAATAAAGACAATAGCTAAACTCTCTAAACTATCTTTTTCTGAGCAAGAACTTGCTAATTTTTCTGAGGACGTTAACTCGGTGATATCTCATTTTGAGAAACTAAACAGGTTAGACCTGCAAGGGGTTTCGCCTACTTCCCATATTTCCTGGGGACAACCTCCTCTAAATCCCGATGAAGCGGTGGTTTGGGAGAACAGGGATTGGGTGCTGGAGCAAGCTCCAGAGGTATGTGGAAGATTAATAGTGGTACCCAAGATTGTGGAGAAGTAAGGAGCGATTAATATGAAAGTGGAATTGTTTAAAGATTTTACTATTGCAGATTATCATAAATGGTTACGAGAAGAAAAGATTTCTTTGCCGGAGCTGATCGAAGCTTTTCTGGAAAGAATAAAATCAATTGACCCGGACCTACACGCTTTTTTAGAGATAAACCAGCAAGCTGCACTGACAGAGGCCGATATTTTGGTTAAAGGAGACTCATTTGATAAGGAACTGGCCCCTCTTTGGGGCATCCCGATAGCGATCAAAGACAATATCTGTGTGCAGGGGTTGCCCACTACTTGTGGTTCGCGGATTTTAAGAAATTACCGCTCTCCTTATAATGCTACTGTGATAGAGAGGCTTAAGGAGGCAGGGGCAATTATCATTGGCAAGACTAATATGGATGAATTTGCTATGGGTTCTTCCACCGAAAACAGCGCCTTTGGTCCCACCCGTAATCCTTTTGATTTGGAGCGAGTAGCTGGAGGCTCAAGCGGGGGTTCGGCTGCCAGTGTAGCCGCTTTAGAAGTTCCTATTTCTCTGGGTTCCGATACCGGCGGTTCTATTCGTCAACCGGCTTCTTTTTGTGGAGTAGTAGGCCTCCGTCCTACCTATGGTAGGGTTTCTCGTTATGGTTTGGTTAGTTTTGCCTCTTCCTTGGACCAGATTGGGCCAATTGCTCGCTCAGTAGATGATTGCACCCGGGTGTTTGAGATAATATCCGGTAAAGATGAACAAGATTCTACCTGTGCTCCCTATCCTCCTTTTTCCAGAAACGATATTCCTACAGAAGAGGAAATCCGAAAACTCAAAATAGGTCTTCCGCGAGAGTACTTTTCTGGAGAAGTAGAAAAGGGGGTACTTGAGCTCATTGAACAGTCGATTGACCTTTTGAGAAAAAATAACCTGGAGACAATAGAGGTCCGTCTTCCGCATACCGATTACGCTTTAGAGGCTTATTATATTGTATCTCCTTGTGAAGCCAGCTCCAACTTAGCCCGCTATGATGGGGTGCTCTATGGTTTTCGGGAAAAAGAGGGAGAGGATTTAGAAAGTATGTATCTTTCTTCTCGAACCAGGGGCTTTGGTGAAGAAGTAAAGCGGCGAATCATTCTCGGTACCTATTGCTTGAGTTCTGGCTATTACGATGAGTACTATCTCAAGGGGATGAAAGTTAGAACCTTGGTTCGCCATGACTTTGAGCAGGTGTTTGAAGAGTGTGACCTTTTGCTTACCCCGGTTTCTCCTTGTCTTCCTTTTAACCTGGGGGAAAAGACGAAAGATTTTTATCAGATGTACTTAACAGATATCTTTACCATCCCTTCGGCTATGGCCGGACTACCGGCCCTATCAATGAATTGTGGTTATTGTGATCATTTGCCGGTAGGCCTACAAATTATTGGCCCTCCTTTTCGGGAGGAGCTAATTTTGGGATTAGCTGGATTTTTGGAGAAGAGGTTAAGCCTTACTCCTCCTTTTCCCAATTTCCATCAGTGAAAGGAGTTTCTCTTTATGGATAACTATTATGTAACTATTGGTTTGGAAGTTCATTGCCAACTGCTTACTACTACTAAGATGTTTTGTCGGTGTAAAACCGACTATTTTGGTAAAGCACCCAATACTCTGGTTTGTCCGGTATGTTTGGGGTTACCGGGTTCGCTTCCAGTATTGAACGAGCAAGCCCTGCGCCTGGCAATTCTAACTGCCCAAGCCCTGAATTGTCGGATCCTTCCTCGAGTAGTGTTCCATCGGAAGAATTATTTTTATCCTGATTTACCCAAAGGCTATCAAATTTCTCAATATGATTTACCAATCGGGGTGGAAGGAAAAATTGAATTCGATTTTAAAGGAAACAGGGAAGCGGTTAGAATTAAACGAGTTCATGCAGAAGAAGACGCTGGTAAGCTGGTTCATGAAGGACTTAACCTTCCCTTTGGTTGCTCGGGGGTGGATTTCAACCGGTGCGGCATTCCTCTGGTAGAGATTGTAACCGAGCCGGACTTGCACTCTCCGGAAGAAGCACGCGAGTGTTTGGTGATGCTGAGAAATGTAGTTCGTTATATTGGAGTTAGTGATGGTAATATGGAAGAAGGTTCTCTTCGTTGTGATGCCAATGTGTCCGTTTCTCCCTCACCGGAAAAAATGGGAACTAAAGTGGAAGTAAAAAATATGAACTCCTTCCGTTCAGTGTTTAGGGCTCTCCGATACGAAGTGGATCGACAGGTTGAGTTACTGGAGAAGGGAGAATCGCTTTACCAGGAAACCCGGCATTGGGACGAAGCTCGGGGAATTACGCTCTCGGCTCGAGGCAAAGAAGAGGCGGAAGATTATCGATATTTTCCCGACCCCGACCTTTTACCGATAACTTTAGAAGATTCTTTTTTGAAGGAAATAAAAGCGGCTATTTCTGAGTTACCTTTAACTAGAAAAGAAAGGTTAATGATAGAACACGAGCTGCCGGAAAACGAAGCTAATATCCTGGTGCAGGACAAAACTTTAGCTGACTTTTTTGAAGAGGCCCTAAAGGAGTTCAACCAACCCCGCCTGTTGTGTAACTGGATGTTAACCGAGGTTTTGAAAAATCTTAATGAAGCGGGGATAGATATAACAGAAAGCAAGGTAAGTCCGCAGCAGTTAGCTGAACTGTTAAGAATGATAGACAAAGGAGAGATTAGTGGGACTATCGCTAAAGGGGTTTTAGAAGAAATGTTCACGACCGGCCTTGATGCCCGAGAAATCGTTTCTAAAAAGGGGATATCGCTTATTAGCAATGAAAAAGAGCTGGAAAAAGTGGTGTTGGAAGTGGTAGAGAAAAACCCTCAAAGTGTGGCCGACTATCTGAGTGGGAAAGAAAAGGCCCTTCATTTCCTAATTGGCCAGGTTATGAAGGAGACCAAAGGTCAGGCTAACCCGGAGATAGTAAAAGATATCTTGCTGAAAAAACTTGCAAGCGAGGAATAAAATGGATTTTGTTCACCTTCATCTCCACTCGGAATACAGTCTTTTGGATGGAGCTATCAGGATAGAAGAGGTAATTGACCAGGCGAAAAAAATGGGTATGAGTTCGCTGGCTATTACTGACCACGGAGTTATGTATGGGGCGATCAATTTTTACCAGAAAGCGAAAGCTGCTGGCATTAAACCGATAGTTGGTTGTGAAGTGTACTTGGCCCCGGGAAGTAGGTTTGAAAAGGTAGCAGTTAAAGGAAACAGTGAATCCGCTTATCACCTGGTTTTACTGGCTAAAAACCAGGAGGGTTATCGTAATTTAGTTCAGCTGGTTAGTAAAGGTTTCTTAGAGGGATTTTATTATAAACCCCGGGTGGATAAGTCTATCTTGAGAGAGTATTCTTCCGGCCTATTTGCTCTTTCGGCTTGCTTGGCCGGAGAGATTCCCCGGCTTATCCTGGATGGCAAAAGAGAAGAGGCGGAAAAAGTTGCTCTTGAATACCAGGACATTTTTGGAGCCGGTAATTTTTACTTGGAGGTTCAGGAAAATAAAATCCCTGAGCAGAAAGTAGTTAACCAGGCATTGGTAGAGATATCTCAGAAATACAAAATACCTTTAGTGGCGACCAACGATTGTCACTACTTGCGGGCAGACGATGCTTCGGTACACGATGTTATTTTAGCTATTCAAACGGCAACCACTTTAGACGATCCCAAAAGACTCAAGTTTTCTACCCCGGAGTTTTACTTTAAATCCCCGGCAGAGATGGAAAGGGATTTTGCCTCCTTGCCGGAGGCGTTAGAGAATACAGTGGCAATTGCCGAAAATTGTAACTTAGAGATTAACTTTGATCAGTTTCATCTACCTGTTTTTCAGGTTCCAGCTGGATTTACCTTATCCGAATATCTGCACCATCTGTGTTTAGAGGGTTTGCGCGAGCGATACGGCGACCCTCCTCCGGCTCGAGCACGAGAACAGTTAGAGTATGAATTAGATGTTATTGAACGGATGGGATTTGAGGGTTATTTTCTTATTGTTTGGGATTTCATCGAATATGCCCGCCGGCAGGGGATTATGGTCGGCCCTGGCCGAGGTTCAGCTGCAGGAAGCATTGTTGCTTATAGCCTGGGTATTACCAGTATTGATCCTCTAAAATACGGGTTGTTGTTTGAGCGATTTCTTAACCCGGAACGGGTGAGTATGCCTGATATTGATGTTGACTTTTGTTTCGAGAGACGGGATGAAGTGATAGCCTATGTGGCCGAAAAATATGGCAAAACCAATGTAGCGCAGATTATCACTTTTGGTAGAATGATGGCTCGCCAAGCAGTGCGCGATGTAGGGCGAGCGCTGGGCTGGAGTTATGGTGAAGTGGATAAAATTGCCAAACTAATCCCCGGGGGGCCAGGAGTAACGCTGGAGAAGACCTTAGCTACCGATGGTCCTTTGCGCAAGGCAATGAAGGATAACCAGGCAGTAGCTCAGCTTTTAGGAATAGCCCAGAGAATTGAAGGTTTATGTCGGCATGCTTCGGTCCATGCCGCCGGAGTGGTGATTTCCGACCAGCCTCTTACCAACTACGTTCCTCTACAAAAAATGAACGAGGGAGAAATAGTTACTCAATATGATATGGATTCTCTGCAAGACCTGGGCTTGTTAAAGATGGACTTCCTGGGTTTGAGGACCCTTACTATAATCGAGCGTGCTCTGAATATTATAAAGAAAACTCGTCGAGAGGAAGTTCAAATCGATAAAATTCCGTTAGATGACCCGGATACCTACCGTTTGCTTGCCCAGGGAGAAACTACTGGGGTATTCCAGCTGGAAAGCAGTGGTATGAAAGATTTACTGAAGCGCTTAAAATCGGAGCAAATTGAAGACTTAATTGCCCTATTAGCCTTGTATCGGCCGGGACCTCTGGGGAGTGGAATGATTGATGACTTTATTCGGAGAAAACATGGGGAAATTAAAGTTACTTTTCCTCACCCGGACCTTGAACCTATACTGCGGGAGACCTACGGGGTCATCCTTTACCAGGAACAGGTGATGAAAATTGCCAGTCAGTTGGCCGGTTTTACCTTAGGACAAGCGGATATTCTTCGCCGGGCCATGGGTAAGAAAAAACCGGAGGTAATGCGAGAACAAAGGAAACAGTTTATTGCTGGAGCGGTAGCCCGCGGTTACGATCAAAAAACGGCCGAGGAAATTTTTGATTTAATCGAATACTTTGCCGGATACGGTTTTAACAAATCTCATAGTGCTGCTTATGCTTTTATTTCTTATCAAACGGCCTATTTGAAGGCCCATTACCCGACTGAATTTTTAACCGCTTGCTTGACCAGTGTAGCCAACGACAGTGAAAAGGTGGCCAAATTTATTGGGGAATGCAAAAGATTGGGTATTACCGTTTTGCCGCCGGACATCAATGAGAGTTTGGACAACTTTACCGTTGTGGGAGATCGTAGAATTCGATTTGGATTGGCGGCCATTAAAAACGTGGGTCACAATGCGGTGGCTGAGATTTTGAGCCGACGGCAGGAGAGTTTCTATAAAGACCTGTTCGATTTTTTAGAACGGGTGAACAGTCGGGTAATAAACAAGCGGGTGGTTGAAAGTTTAATCAAAGCCGGAGCCTTTGATTCTCTCCATGCCAATCGATTGCAACTTTTAGCTTCTTTAGAAGACATCTTAAGCTCGCTTGCTCGGAGAAAAAAAAAGAAATCAAGAAAGCAGATGTCCCTTTTTGGAGGAGAGATAGAAGATAACAATCTACCAATTAACTTTAAAGAAGCAGGAGATTTGACGACTAAAGAATTACTTAATATGGAAAAAGAGATGTTAGGACTTTATATTAGTGACCATCCGGTGAAGAATATTTTACGCGATTATCCCCACTTACAGGTGGTTCCCTTAGAGGAGATACATTTCATTCGAGAGCCGGTCCCGGTCCGGATTATGGGAGCCCTGGCCTCGGTTCGGAAAATTCGGACTAAAAATGGGAAAGAGATGTTTTTTGCCACTCTGGAGGATGAAACCGGATCGGTGGAAGTAATATTTTTCCCTAATTTAGCCGAGGAATTTGAAAAACGAGTGGCTTCAGGTGAGGTGCTATGCGTAACCGGCAAAGTAGATGTTATGGATTCTGGAGTAAACAAGGTGATAGCCGAAGAGATTTCTTTTCCTGATCAACTTGCGACTTCTCTACCCACCATTCATATCAAGCTTCCGCTTCATGGTCACACCTTAGAGATTATCCGCTCCCTGAAAAACTATCTTGCCAATAGAAGGGGAACCAGACCGGTAGTTCTTCATTTGATAGAAGAGGAAAAAGAATGGGCGGTGGAATTGGGAAATTCTTTCTGGGTAAAGGAAGACCCTCAGCTGGAGAATGAAATTCATAAATTCATTGAGGAAGAAAAAGGAGAGGTCTGGATTGCTTCTTAAAAAAGATGATTCTGGTGCAAGAACAAGATGGAAAATTGGGGCAGGAGGGATTTTATTAACTTTGGTGATCCTGTTTTTAGGGTTCAACCTTTTTGCACAGGAACAAGCACAGGAGTTTTATCGGAATGGATATATTTATTTTTCGCAAGGGCAATTTGAGCGGGCACTGGAGATGTATCAGGCGGCATTAGAAGCCGATCCGGAGTTTTTAGAAGCTGCTTACTGGTTGGGGAAAACCTATGAACAACTGGGAGACTTAAGGTCTGCTTTTGAACAGTGGACTTGGGTTCTTCTGGCTCAACCCGCTAATCAGGATGCTTTTTCCAAATGGCGAGAATACGCTGCTTCTTTGGTGCGTCTGTCCGACCAGGAGGAAGAAAGAATCAGGCAGAAATTTTTGGAAGGAGCAGATATTGCTTTTACTGCTCAGGAAGCATGGAATAAGGTTTTGCCCTATGCCTTTTCTTTGTTGAATCGGAGTGACCTTAACTCTTTACTTTTAGCCGGGCGAATTTTTTCCTGGGGTCGGGAGAGGGTAAGTTACTTATTAGCTCCTTATCAAAGGTTAGCTTACCAGAGAGCGTTAGATACCTGGTTGGTTTCGGAGGAGTCTTATCCGGCCGATTCTTTTTCAACCTATCAATTTTTGCAGGAAGTACAAGAGATGGTAGGAGAAGACTTTTGGCAGGAGAAAGAACCGGCGGTGAGAAATAAGCTTTTTGCTCAGCAGGCGGGTGTTTCCTTGGAAGAGGCATCAAATATAGAAAAACTTGAATTTACAATTTCACCAGAGACGGTAACCAAAGAAACAACTCAGAGCGGACTCTTACCCGGGCAACGAACTCCGCAATTTTACCTGGAGGAGGAAGAATAAGTGGTGCCGAAGGCGGGAGTCGAACCCGCACAGGCGCAAGGCCCGCTAGATTTTGAGTCTAGTGCGTCTTCCGGTTCCGCCACTTCGGCACTTTAGTAAGGATTATAATCGAAAGCCTCATTTTGTCAACCGAGTTTTTGATTAAATATCATAGGATAAAGGATTGGGATTTGCTATGGGGTTTAATTTTTCTGAACAAGAAAAAAGTCGGAAGAAAATTATTTTGATTGATGGTAATTCTCTGGCCTATCGAGCTTTTTATGCTTTACCTCCTCTTCAGAATTCTAAAGGCCGACCTACCGGTGCTACTTATGGCTTCATTCATATGGTATTGAGATTGATGGAAGACTATCATCCGTTTACAGTGGTAGTAGCTTTTGACCATCCGGAGAAAACTTTTCGTCACCAGTTGCTGGAGGAGTATAAAGCTCAGCGTAAACCGATGCCGGATGAATTAAAACCCCAACTGGAAGATATTAAGAGTTTGCTTCAATGCTTGCGGCTGCCCACAGTGGAAATCCCGGGTTTTGAAGCCGATGATATTTTAGGAAGTTTAAAAAACCGTTATCGCCAGAAATTTGACCTGTTTTTGGTCAGCTCTGACCTTGATTTACTTCAATTGTTGGAGGAGGGGGTTTTTCTTCTTAAACCAATTAGAGGAGTAACCCAGCTTCAGCTTTTTGACCCCTCCCGGGTTAAAGAGAAATGGGGAGTAGAACCATCACAAGTGGTGGATTGGGTGGCTATGGCGGGTGACCCCTCTGATAACCTGAAAGGGATTCCGGGTGTGGGAGACAAGACCGCCGCCTCTCTTTTGGAAAAATTTGGTAGCTGGGAAGGGATTTTACAAAACCTTTCTTCTCTTTCTCCCAAAAGAAAAAAAGTGATCGAAGAAAATCGGGAATTAGTGGCAGAAAATATAAAATTGGTGGCCATCCGCTGTGACCTGGAGATCGACCTCCCCCCGGAAGTTTTCGACTTTGGCCGGGTCCGATGGGATGAGTTGGAAGAGAAACTGGACGAACTTGAACTTCATACTCTGAAGGAGCGACTGGAAAAGAAAAAACCGAATCAGCTGCCAGAAGACCTTCCTTCCATTTTACAACTGAATGATTTAGCAGTAGCTTTTGCTCGGGGAGAAGAATGGTTTTCTCTCTCTGCTCAGGGGGAAATAAAAAAAGAAGGAGTTTCCTTTTCCTCTGGCTTAGAAGCTACTAAACCTCGTTTTTTTTGGCTGTCTTCTATCCAGAATGGGCAAAAGTTTCCTGCTACTTTTCCCACTTCTACCGAGGGCTGGTTTTATCTGCCGGCAGTTATTTTTATATCTTTTCCTTGTTTGTTTCCCTGGTTCGAGCGGTTTTTTACCGCTTTAGAAAGGAGAGCTACTCCGACTGAGGGTTTTGATCGGCTTTTTTTTATTTTAGATGAGGTACAAACTAAGTTTCTGGCCGATGAGCATTTCCTTTTTTTGTATCGTGATTGGGAAGAGAAAGCACTTCAGGCTCTTTTGGTGGATGGGAAAAAAGTGAGCGGTTATTCCTGGTATAGTTATCCTCCTTTGAGGATAATTCCCTCTTCGGTTTCCTGGGATTTGCCGCTTTTTCGGCCCGAGGTGGTGTATCGGATTTCTTTTGCTTCTTCCTCAGTTTGGCAGTTGATTCAAGCTCGTTACCGAGAAGCGGTTAAAACCAACTGGGAGGGGCTTGTTTCCTATTCCACCTTTTACCATAATCGATTTATAGTCAAGCAAACGGAAAAAGAAAGCCTTCAAAAAAAGATCTATATCCGGGTTTGCCTGGATGAGCTGGTGAGAATAGTGGTTATTACTCTTTTTCGCTTAGGGGTGAGGGAAATCAAGGTGGGAGAAAACGAATTGTCTTTTCTTCCACCTTCTTCTGCTTCTTCATTCTCGTTGGTACCTCAGGTTGAGGAGAGTCTTTCCCGGGTAGCTGGTTTTTCTCAGTTCAAATTGATTCAAAAAGAAGCATATTCTTATATTCTTTCCTGTGACAATAATGGGGGCTTCGCCCCCCTTATAACCCCCCAAAAAACAAAAAACGTAAAGAAAAAGAAAAAGACAACTGAGGAAGGAAAGCATTTCCTCAGTAATGG
>JASGLU010000034.1 GCA_030156825.1 Candidatus Atribacteria bacterium
AGAGTATCTCAGTCCTTTCTTATTCTTTGACACAGTAGTTGGCAGTTAGAGGACATTTTATCCTGGTAATTGCCAGACAAAATAGCCCGGTAGAAACACCTTATCTATCAGTCTTTTAATCTCGGTTACTCGGAAAGGAGAGTTTCCAAAAGAAAAGGCCGGATATAAGCTTATTTCTGGAACTTATGGTACAATTTGAGTCAGCTTAAAAGGCGGACTAAAGAAGAAGCTGCTTATAGGTGTAGTCTGACCGGTAGCAACAAATCGCAAAAGGGGTGGAAATAGATGGAGAATAAAAGAATTCTATGCTTTGGTGATTCACTGACCTGGGGCTATAACCCTCGGGGGGGAGAAAGATTTTCTTGGAAGGAAAGATGGACGGGAGTACTGGAGCGGGAATTAGGGGCAGGGTTTCGAATAATTGAAGAGGGACTCAATGGTCGGACTACCGTTTGGGATGATCCGATAGAGGGGGATAAAAGCGGTAAAAAACATCTTACCCCTCTTTTAGAATCACACCGACCACTTGATTTAGTGGTGATTATGCTTGGAACCAACGATTTAAAGGATCGCTTTGCCCTATCCCCTTTTGACATTGCACTTGGTGCGGGTTACTTAGTGGAAATGGTTCAGAAAAGTAAGGCTGGTCCTGGGGGAGGAGAGCCATCGGTTTTATTGATTGCTCCTCCAGCTCTGTCTAAGTTATCAGCGGAAATGACCAGCTTTCAGGGTGGAGTGAAAAAATCGAAGGAGCTGGGAAAGTACTACCGCATAGTAGCTGCTATGAAAAAGTGTCATTTCTTGGATGCAGGAGAGATAGTGCAAACCAGCGAGATTGATGGTGTCCACTGGGAGGAGGAAGAAAACCTCAAATTCGCTCGGGCTTTAGCCCAAAAAGTTCGAGAAGTTTTATCCCGAGAGTAAAGAGCAGTGAAAATCCCGCGTTTTTTGCTGTTTATTCCTTTTGCTCTGGGTCTGGTAGTGCTGGGATTTGGTTTATCCGGAGTAGGGTCGGTTATTCCAGAAATCTCTGAACGTTTTTCCATTCCCTATTCGGTAGTAGGTAGAATTTTTCTTTTTCATGGAGCGGGGTATTTTTTATCTCTCCTGTTTGCCGGCTTTTTGGGAGATATGGTGTCTCAAGCTTTTATCCTGCGTTTGGGCCTTTTTTTATTGGTAGTAGGGTTTAGCGGTATTGCTTTTTTACCCACTTTTTCTTTGATAGTTATTTTTTTCATGACCATGGGGGTTGGTTTAGGATTTTTGGATTGTATGATAAATCCGGTGGCTACTACTATTTTTGTGCGCCAGCCGGGAACGATCCTTAATCTACTCCATGCTTTTTTCGGCCTGGGTTCACTTTTAGCTCCCCGCCTGTATTCTGGAATTAATCAGTTAGGAGGTTCTTGGCAGAATTTTTATCAGGTCATTTTGGCAATAACCTTGGTTACTTTTCTTCTTTTTCTCTTTCCTTTTATCCCTAAAAAGTCTTCGACTCTCCCTTTTAAAGAGCTTTTAGGAGTTTTTCGAAAGAAAGTTTTTTGGTATATGGGTTTGACTATGATGTTTTACGCTGGAGGAGTTAGCACTCTGAATGGTTGGTTGGTATCTTACCTGAATCAAGGGGGGATGACTCTGCCTCAAGCGGCGGTGTTTCTCTCTCATTTTTGGACCGGCCTTTTTGCCGGACGGGTTGTACTCTCATTTTTAGCCGATCGGATAGGATATCTTAACCTTATTCGCTTAAACTCAATTGGTGGTTTTATTTTCGTGGCTTTAGCTGTTTGGACACCTATCCACCCGGTGCAGACCGCGATATTTTTGTTCATCTCCGGTTTTATGCTATCTACTCTGGTTCCTACCACTTTGGCCTATGCGATTGGCTCCTACCCGGAAACTGCTTCCACCGCTGCCGGCTGGGTTTTGTTTAACAATGGGATGGGCAACCTCCTTTTCCCCTGGTTAGGAGGTATAATTGCTACCACTTGGGGCTTAAAAGCCAGCCTTTCTTTAGTTCCTTTATTTTTGGTAGTCATGTTTGTCTTCCAACAACTTCTAACCCGAAACAGCCTACGGCGCAGAACAGAACAATAGGGGGATACCCCCTATCACCCCCGGAAAAAACTAAAAAGACTGAAAAGATAAAAACAACGAAGGAAGAAAAAATTTCCTCCTCAGGGTTATTGCTTTATCCTTTAGTTAGTATTATGATTGAAAACAGTGCTTATTTAATTATCCCGATAAACAGCGGGATATATCGTTTTGGGTGAGGATTGTTGGACCGAACTGAAATTTTGAAAAAATTAGTCGAGATTGAGCGAGAACGGAAATCTATCGTAGAAAATGTAGCAGAAGAGGAACGAAAGCTGCTTGAGCAGGCTCAGGCAGAAATGGATTCTTTATGGGAGAAAAAGAAGCAGGAATTTGAGGAAGAAGCAAAGCAAATAATTGAAGCTTCCCATCAAGAAGCAGAGCGGTTAATTCAGGAGAGCCAGACCAAGATGGAAGAATGGTCGAAGCGGGTTAGAAAATCTTATCAAAATAAAGTTGAATCTATGGTAGAGAAAGGTTTCAAGGTTTTATTTACCCAGGGTCAATAGAAGTGGTTACTAATTTCGGTTTGATAGGAAAAATTTCTGCTTTAATAGGTGATCTACTTACCGATGAAGATTTTCAAAATCTTCTGGGAGAGCAAAAAGTTACCGGAATTGCCAGTTATTTGAAAAATACTCCTGGTTACCAGCCTTATTTGAGTTCATACGATATCGAGCTTCTTCATCGTAGGGATTTAGAACTTATTTTGAATCAATCTAATGTAGATATTCTGCTTCGTTTACGGAATTTTTCCCAAGCAGAAGAGACAACCGTGATCGATTTTATCCTTTTAGGGTTTGAGGTGGAAAACCTGAAGTTAGTTACTAAATTTGTTCTGCTCGAGGCTTATTCTCCTTTAGAAGAAGTGGAAAAAAGACTTTACCAACTTGCTAACTGGAGCAAAGTTGATTTTGGCCGTCTTTTGAGGTACCATACTTTTGAAGAGTTACTGTCGGCCCTCTCGGGCACTCATTACTATCAGCTTTTCCAAGCAGCCAGTAGCCGGTTTGTTCGAGGCCCCAATTTATACTCGATAGAAAATTCCCTTGATTACTGGTACTTTTCCCGTTTAGCTAAGGGGATTGAGAGGTTTTCCTCCTCAGCTAAAAAGTTGGCCTGGAGGTTTTTTGGTATTCAAGGTGACCTCCTCAATGTAGAACTCATTTACCGCTTGAGGTTTATTTACCACCTGGCTCCTGAGAATGTCTATGGCCTTACCGTCCCTCTTTTTTACTATTTTGACCCGGATCGGGCTCGAGATTTGACTAATACTTCTCAAATTTCTGAGTTTATGGGGTATCTCACCCGTTCTCCTTATCGAAAAGTGTTTTGGGGGTGGGAAGAGAGTGCAGAGATTTTAGATGAAATTTTTGAGCGACGGACGCTTTCTTATCGATATCAAACCGCTAAAAATTTTGTTAAATCTAAGCTTTCTTCTCTTTCTATGCTTTTGGGTTACAGTGCTCTTAAGGATTTTGAAGTGAGGGACCTGATAACGGTAATCGAAGATGTTCGTTACTCTTTAGATGCGAGGTTAGCTGAACGCTATTTTATTCGGCCGGTTGAGGTGGTGAGTTTAAGTGGCAGTTGAGCGGATGAATGGAGTTACCATTTGTGGTAACCGGAAATATCAGGCGGAGATTTTAAGCCAGGTAATTTCCTTTGGCAATTTTGAGCCGGTTTCTTGGGAAAAAGTTATTCCGAAAGAGATAAGAACAAGCTTAAACCAGGAAACAACCAGCCGCTCCAGCAGTTGGGAGGAGTTTTATCGGCTGCTTGTAAAGCTACACGAGCTTTCGGGTAGGAAGCCTCATCCGCGACCGGTTCTGAGTAAAACTATTGGCCAAGATTTGGAAAAATTTTGGGAACTGGCTCAAATTTGGGAAAAAGAAATGAGCCAAAAGTTGGAGGAAATCGCTCAGCTTAAGCAGGAACTGAGACGACTTGGCTATACCAGGCGGCATCTCCGTACTCTGAGGAGTTTGGAAATAGAAATAAAAGATTTGACCGAACTCCAGGGATTTGTAGTCAAATTTGGTCGAATCCTGGCTATGTATTTCGATCGACTAATCGAAGGGATTAATGACCTGCCGGTTTTAGTAATAGAAGTAGACCGAGAAGGGGAATCTTGCTGGGTTTTGGTAATTGCCTTGCCCCGAATGGAGGAAGAAACCAACCGGATTCTCAACTCGATTCATTTTGAACAGTATACTTTGCCAGAAGTAATTCTACCCGGACCAATTGAAGAAGTATATTTTCGAGTTTCGGATCAAATAAAAAGAACCCAGCTGGAAATAGAGAAAAAAACCATTGAACTGAAAGAAATTTTTTACCAGAACCGCACTTATATCTACGACCTTCTGGACCACTCGTATGTTCTTTGTCACGTTAACCAATTGCTCGGGACAGGAGGGATGAGTGACAATTTTTTTGCCCTTGCTGGATGGGTTCCAGCAGATAAAGTGGAGAAACTGGAAAAAATTATAACAGAGCACCCCCAGGCTTTGTTGATAATTGAAGAGGATCGAGAATTTGAAAAAACAGGGGAAGAAGCCCCTACCCTGCTTACCAATTTTTCCTTTTTCCAACGGTTTGAAGTATTGGTGAAGATGTACGGTTTTCCTAACTACCGAGAGATTGATCCTACGCCGGTGGTAGCCCTGTCTTTCCTTTTTCTGTTTGGGTTTATGTTTGGAGATGTAGGCCATGGGCTGGTTCTCTCTTTGGCCGGTTTTCTCTACTATTTAGTAGCTAAATCTGATTTTGGTTATATTTTAGGGTGGGCTGGGATTTCTTCTTCGCTTTTTGGCTTGCTTTACGGTAGTTTTTTTGGTTTTGAATATATCATTTCCCCCTGGTGGCGTAGGCCAATGGAAAATATTTCCTATTTTCTGGGGGTTTCAGTTTTTTTAGGAGTAGGTATGGTGAGCCTGGCTATGATCCTGGGGATGATTAACTCCCTTCAGCGTAAAGATTGGAGGAGCTTGATTTTAGGAGGTGGAGGTTTAGCCGGGTTTGGATTTTACTGGCTGGCGGTTTGGATGGTAGTGAGTTATTTTTTACGGGGAGAGTTGCCAGCACCGGCCTTTTTGTGGGTGGGAGTGCTTTTAATTTTGCTGGTTTTGGTTTTTTTGAAAGATGTATTGGAAACAAAAACCAACCGGGGGGAAGCGGCTATCCAATCTTTTTTCCTTTTGTTCGACGAAATTCTTCGGTTTTTGAGCAATACCGTATCTTTCATTCGGCTTTCGGCTTTTGCGGTTAACCATGCCGGGATATTTTTAGCTTTTCTGGCTATAAGTGAGACTATAAATGGAGGTGCTTTTGCCGGTTTTTCTCGATTTTTGGTTCTGTTTTTGGGGAATCTTTTAATTCTTGGTTTGGAAGGGTTAGTGGTTTTTATCCAGACTCTTCGTTTAGAATACTATGAACTATTCTCCCGCTTTTTTTCCGGTCAAGGGAGAGTGTTTCAACCTTTTCGATTTCGCCATTAAAGGTTTTATCAATTGAATAGGAGGTCAGAACGGTGATTACTGGAATTGTTGCTTTGCACTTAGGTGTAGTAGTATCGTTGATAATAGGAGGGATAGTGCTGGAACGGAAAAAAATAAAGTTCCCTCCTCGACTTTTTCGAGGAGTATGGTTGGGGAGTTTGTTCCTCCTGGCGGTAAGTACTATTGTGCTTTTAAGTTTCTTTTCCGCTTCAGCCTGGGCGCAAACCGAGGCTACTCCGGCCCCAAATAACTCATCTTCCGGTATAGGTTTCATCGGGGCTGCTCTGGCTACCGGTATGGGCGCCATTGGAGCTGGAATTGCAGTGGCAATTACTGGATCCTCGGCTCTGGGGGCTATTAGCGAAAAGCCCGAGCTTTTTGGTCGTAGCCTGACTTACGTTGGCCTGGCCGAGGGAATTGCTATTTATGGAATGATTATTTCTATTCTTATTTTAGGCAAATTGTAAAACATGGCTCAGCTAAGGTTTTTTTTAATCAGTGACAACATTGATACCCAAATTGGGATGAAATTGGCCGGGGTGAGAGGAGTGGTGGTCCACACCCGGGAAGAAATCTTACCGGTTTTGGATAGGGTGGTAAAAGATAAAACGGTAGGGGTATTGATTGTTACTGAAAAAATTGCCGAAGTAATTCCTGATCGGATTCAAGAGCTGAAACTTTCGCAGAGCCTGCCTTTGGTGACGATAATACCTGACCGTCACGGAACAAGGAGAGACCGGGATTTTATCCTTCAATACGTAAAAAGTGCTATCGGAGTGAAGGTGGAATGAGGATAGCGCAAAAGCTTGACCTTATGCGGAAAGCAGTTTTGAAGGAAGCAGAAGACATTCGGGAAGAACGACTGCTTAAGGCAGAAGCCAAGGTTAAAGACTTAAGACAGGAACTGGAAGAAAAGTTGGAAAGAGAAAGAGATAGAATTATTTCTTCTGCCCGGGAAGAGAGTCGAAGGTGGCTCGAGGTCCAGATTTCTCGGATTTTTTTGGAAGAAAAAAGAAAACGTTCATCTCTTTTAACTGAGCTTTATTTTGATTATCAACAGAAACTAAAGCAGAGTTTTCTCACTCAGGATGAAGCGGCAAAACGAGAAATCTTCTCTTTCCTGCTGGCAGAAGCCCTCGACCATTTGGGACGAGAGAAAAACCTGGAGGTTTTGTGTCCGTCTGAATGCGTAAAGTGGGTGGCGGAATTACAAGCTGAGTGGGGGTTCTCCTTGGAAAAAGTGGAAGAAGATAACAAAATAAGCTGGGGGGTAATTTTAAAGACGATAGACCATCATCAGCAGGTGGAGAATACTTTGGATAGTAAATTGGCGGAGAAACAGAAAGAACTTCAGAGATTAATCCAGAAGGAGTTGGGCTGGTTTCAATGAGTAAGGCTTCTATTTTTTGGATAAATGGTCCAGTGGTGAAAGCCAGGGGCTCTCGAGATTTTATGATGAATGAAATGGTTCGGGTAGGTAACAGCCGTTTGATCGGGGAGGTAGTGGACCTCGACCAGGATACCCTTACTATTCAGGTGTATGAGGGAACCCGAGGATTACAGACGGAGGAACTGGTAGAAGGCACGGGTAGACTACTCTCGGCCTATTTAGGGCCGGGGTTAATAGGAGGGGTGTTTGACGGAATTGAGCGACCGCTTGACCGGCTGGCTCAAGCATATGGGGATTATGTAACCCGAGGAGTAGAGCTCTTTCCCTTAGAAGAGGGAAGAAAGTGGCGAGTGGAAGTTTTAAAAAGAGAAGGAGATTCGGTCTCTCCCGGGGAAGTTTACGCCCGGATTCAGGAAACTTCTATGATAGAACATCGACTTTTGGTTCCTCCTCAAGTTAAAGGAGAAGTGGTAGAAGCCCGTCCCAACGGGGAGTACAGGGTTTCAGATAATATACTTTTGATTCGGAATGGAGAACAAGAAATTCCTCTCCGGCTTTACCAGGAATGGCCGGTTCGTCTGCCTCGGCCGATAAAAAACCGAATTCCTCCTTCCCTGCCCTTGATTACTGGCCAGCGGGTGATTGATTTTTTCTTTCCACTGGCTAAAGGAGGAGCGGCTGCTATCCCAGGTGGTTTTGGGACTGGTAAAACTGTGACTCAACATCAGTTGGCGAAGTGGTCAGACGCCGACCTGATTGTATATATTGGTTGTGGAGAACGGGGTAACGAGATGACCCAGGTGTTGGAAGAGTTCCCCCAATTGGTGGACCCTCGCACCGGGAAAGCCTTGATGGAGCGTACAGTACTGGTGGCCAATACTTCTAACATGCCCGTTTCTGCGCGGGAGGCCTCGATTTATACCGGGATTACTATCGCTGAGTATTTCCGGGATATGGGGTACCATGTGGCATTAATGGCCGATTCTACTTCTCGTTGGGCAGAAGCGCTACGGGAACTGTCAGGAAGAATGGAAGAAATGCCAGCTGAAGAAGGATTTCCAGCTTACCTGACCAGCCGGCTTTCTGAGTTCTATGAGCGGGCGGGCAGAGCAGAAACCTTAGCTGGGAAAGAGGGTTCGGTAACTATCATTGGTGCAGTATCTCCTCCAGGAGGAGATTTCTCCGAGCCGGTAACCCAACATACCCGGGAGTTTGTTCGCTGTTTTTGGGCGTTGGATCGAAATTTAGCCTATTCCCGCCATTACCCTTCGGTTAACTGGTTGACTTCCTATAGTGAGTTTGTAGAAGACCTGGCTGATTGGTTTGAAAACGAAGTGGACACAAGCTGGAATCAGCTGCGAACTGAAGCGATGGCTCTTTTAAACGAGGATGACCGCCTTCAGCAGGTAATAAAATTAGTGGGGGAAGATGTATTGCCTGACGAACAAAGATTGGTAGTTGAGGTTGGTAGATTGCTTAAAACTGGATTTTTGCAACAAAACTCTTTTAGCTTGACTGATTCTTTTTGCTCTTTGCAGAAACAATTCCAGATGATAGATCTTATCTTATATTTTTACCGGCGAGCCCGAGAGCTCATCTCTTTAGGCATGGCTATATCTGAAATAAAGCGAGGGGCGGTATATCCCAAATTATTGCGGATGAAAGAAGACATTCCCGCTGCTCAGCTGGAGGAGCTGGGAAAACTGAGGGAAGAGGTAGAAAAGTTTTTTGACGAATTAGCTCAAAGGTATGGAGAAGGTGTTCGTCATGCCGGTTAGAGAATACTTGGGTTTGTCTCGAATTTATGGGCCGTTGGTAGTAGTGAAAGGAGTAGAGAAAGTAGGTTATGAAGAGTTGGTAGAAGTAGTGCTTCGAGGGGAAAAGAGACTGGGTCAGGTAGTGTTTTTGGAAGAAGACCAAGCGGTGATCCAGGTGTTTGAGGGAACAGCCGGTCTCACCCAAGCGGATGCTCGGGTAAGATTTTTGGGAAGGCCAGTGGAGATTTCTCTCTCGCAAGAAGTGATAGGGCGAGTTTTTGATGGCTTAGGAAGACCTATTGACCAGGAGGGTGAGGTAATAGAAGATGTTCGACGGGATGTTTATGGGGAAGCAATAAACCCTTATACTCGAGAATATCCTCGTAACTTTATTCAAACCGGGATATCAGCTATTGATGGTATGGCTACCCTTATTCGGGGGCAGAAATTGCCTATTTTTAGTGGAGCCGGGTTGCCTCACAACCGGCTGGTGGTGCAAATCACTCGCCAGGCTAAAATAGCCGGTGGAGAAAAGTTTGTGGTGGTTTTTTGTGGGATTGGACTTAAACATGATGAGGCCGAATTTATCCAGTCCAGTTTCGAAGAAACCGGGGCAATGAAAAATGTGGTAATGGTGCTTAACTTGGCTGATGACCCTTCAGTTGAGCGGATTACTACCCCCCAAGTGGCCTTAACAATAGCCGAATACTTGGCTTTTGATCAGGATATGCACGTTCTGGCTATATTGACCGATATGACCAATTACTGTGAAACCCTGCGGGAAATTTCTAACTATCGAGGAGAGGTCCCAGCGAGAAAAGGGTATCCGGGTTATATGTACAGTGACCTGGCAAGCATTTATGAGCGGACGGGGATGATTAAAGGTCGAAAAGGCTCTCTCACCCAGATTCCGGTAGTTACCATGCCTAATGATGATATCACTCACCCCATACCTGATTTAACCGGTTATATCACCGAGGGGCAAATTGTTTTAGGTCGAGAGCTCCATCGCCAGGGGATTTACCCGCCGATATCTATTTTGCCCTCCCTTTCCCGTTTGATGAAAGATGGGATAGGAGAAGGTTTTACCCGGCCAGATCACCCCAACTTGGCCTCTCAACTTTTTGCCAGTTATGGCCAGGCGCAAAACGTTAGGTCCCTGGCTTCTATTATAGGAGAGGAAGAATTAAGTGAAGCTGATCGTAACTATCTGGACTTTGCCCGGAAGTTTGAGAGCCAGTTTATTAATCAGGATTTTAGCGAGGAAAGGTCTATGGAAGAAACCTTAAATTTGGGTTGGGCGATGTTGGCCCAACTTCCTCCAAGCGAACTTAACCGGGTTACTCGAGAAGAAATTAACCAATTTCTCCAAAGGTGAGAGGATGGCTATTTTCCTTACAATTTCTCCTACTCGAGGTAATTTTTTAGAGTTACAGAGGACTTTGGCTTTGGCGCGAGAAGGCCATTCTCTGTTGGATAAAAAAAGGAATGTTTTGGTACAGGAGATGATGCGCTATCTGGATGAAGCCAGAGAGATTCAAGACAAAATGGACCGCGTTTTTCAAAGTGCTTACCTTGCTCTTCAGCGGACCAATCTGGATATAGGGATAGAGCGGGTGGACGAAATTGGCTTTTCGGTTCCGGAAATTGATGATCTGGATATCCGCCTGCGGAGCATCATGGGGGTAGAAGTGCCGGAGATAACCTGGTCTCCGGGTGAGGTTCACCCAATTTATGGGATTTACCGGACTAATGCTGCTTTGGATAAAAGTTATTTGGCGTTTCGAGAGGTGGTCTCTCTTTTGGTTAGATTGGCAATAGTGGAAAATGCCATTTATCGACTGGCGCTTGAAATTAAAAAGACCCAAAGGCGGGTTAATGCCCTGGAAAACATAGTTATTCCCGAACAGGAAGAATCGATAAGGTTAATCGAGCAGGTATTGGAAGAGCAGGACCGGGAGAGCTTTTTCAAGTTGAAGCGACTTAAAAGCAGAGGCGGGACTAAGAAAATGTTTTAAGAGGTGAGAACTGATGTGTGGCATTATTGGTTATCTGGGAAAAGAGCCGGCTTTGCCCTTTCTCCTTCGGGGTTTGAAAAGCCTGGAGTATCGAGGGTACGACTCAGTAGGGGTTGCTTTGGTGGAGGAAGAAAAGTTTATTTCTTTTCGGAAAAAAGGGAAAATCCGTGACTTAGAGCAGGATTTGACAGACTTTAGCTCTAACTCTTGCTGTGGAATCGGGCACACTCGCTGGGCTACCCATGGAGTTCCCTCAGATAGAAACGCTCACCCTCATTTTGATTGTCAAGAAAAAGTGGCTCTGGTGCACAATGGGATTGTGGAAAACTATCAGTCGCTCCGGGCTGGCCTTTCTTTGGAGGGCCACTGTTTCCGTTCAGATACCGATAGCGAGGTAATCGCTCACCTTTTAGAAGGGGAGGGCGACCCGCTGGAGCGGATTTTCAACATGATGAAAAGAGTTGAAGGGTCTTATGCCTTATGTATTATTTTCCAGGAAGAACCGGATGTTCTTTACGGAGTGAGGCAGCTTTCTCCTCTTATTCTGGGAGTGGGGGAAGATTCCCACTTTTTAGCCTCTGACTTACCGGCTTTTTTGGAGGATACTCGCCGGGTGGTTTTTCTGGAAGACGGGGAAGTGGTTCGAGTATCTCCTGCCGGCTATACCATTTACTCTTCAGATGGGATAAAAAAAGATAAACCGGTAGTTACTGTTCCTTGGGATCCAGTAAGGGCAGAAAAAGGCGGATTCAAACATTTTATGTTGAAGGAAATTCATGAACAGCCTCAGGTGTTGGAAGAGACCCTGATGGGGCGGATTAATTTGTTGGATAAAAGAGTCTGTCTGGAAGAAATAGCTGGTTGGGATGGTAACTTTGAGCGGATAACGATTGTTGCCTGTGGGACTGCTAACTATGCTGGTCTTTTAGGAAAAATTTTTCTGGAAAAACTAGCCCGGATTCCGGTGGAAGTGGATTATGCTTCGGAATTTCGCTATCGAGACCCTTTGATAGGTGAGAATAATTTGGTAATAGCAATTTCCCAGTCGGGAGAAACAGCCGATACTTTAGCCGCTGTCCGCCTGGCCAAAGAGAAAGGGGCACGGGTGCTCGCGATTTGTAATGTTATGGGAAGCACTTTGACCCAGATTGCGGATGCGGTAATTTACACCCGGGCTGGAATTGAAATTGGAGTGGCTTCCACCAAAGCTTTTCTTTGTCAGCTGGCAGTTTTGCTTCTTCTGGCTTTATACTTTGCTGAGGCAAGAGGAATAGAAGACGAGCAATTAGAGAGGGAGAAAATTTTAGAAGAGTTGGTATCTTTGCCCCGACAAATTCGAGAGATTTTAGAAAAGGAAGAGATATTTCAAGACTTAGCTCGAGAATTTTACCTTTTGAAAGATTTTCTTTATCTGGGGAGAGGAGTTTTTTACCCGTTGGCGCTGGAGGGAGCCCTTAAATTGAAGGAAATTTCTTACATTCATGCCGAAGGTTTACCGGCTGGGGAGATGAAACACGGGCCAATTGCCCTGATTGAGCCGGATGTGGCCAGTGTAGTTTTGGTCGGTTCGGGTGAAACTCGCTCCAAAGTTATAGGGAACCTGGAGGAAATAAAAGCTCGCCAGGGCAAGGTAATTGCCGTGTCCTGGGTGGGAGATAAGGAATTAGAGAAAAAAGCTGACCGGATTATTTTTTTACCCCCTACCTTGGAAATCTTAAGCCCTTTTCTGGCCATTGTTCCGCTTCAGCTTTTCGCTTATTACGTAGCCTTGGAAAAAGGTTGTGATGTGGACCAACCCCGTAACCTGGCTAAAAGTGTTACCGTTGAATAGGAAAATCGAAGGTTGCTGCCTGGGGTGCTTCTTTTTAATCGTTTCCCAAAACTCCTGATTAAACTTACAACCAGGGTCAGGAGCTAAATAATCCTTAACCCAAATTGCACCATAAGTTCCAGAAAATCAACCTATATCAGGTCTTTTCTTTTGGGGATTCTCATTTTCCGGGTAACCCAGATTAAAAGACTGATAGATAAGGATAGACCCCCATGCTGCTTGAGCCGCACCAGATAACAATGAAAACAGAATTCAACATAATCTTAGAGAAACAATAGTGGTCTATCCTTTCAGCATTTCGTATTTTAAGCCTTTGCTTTTTATTTTTTAATCTTTTATCTTTTCGGGGGGTTTAAGGGGGGCGAAGCCCCCATTATAACCGTTTACAGGATAGACCCCCATGCTGCTTCGCAGCACCACATAACAATGAAAACAGAATCCTCTCCCTCGGAGGGAGAAGCCTTCTCATCCGTCATTCCCGAAATCCTTAATCGGGAATCCACTGAGGAATGTCTTTCTTCCTCAGTAAGTATTTGTCTTTTTAATCTTTTTTGTATTTGTTTTATCTTTTCGGGGGGTTTAAGGGGGGCGAAGCCCCCATTATAACCGTTTACAGGATAGAGAAAAATTATGGTTCATTGCTTTTGGTAAATGGTTAGTTTAAAATAATACTGGAGGAAAGGGCAATGGAAAAAGAAGAAATAATCCCGAAGTTGAAATTGTATTTTCAGGCGAAGCCGGAAGTTGCTCTGGCCTTTTTGTTTGGTTCTGTCACTCGAGGGCGGACAGGCCCGGAATCAGATGTGGATGTAGCTGTTTATTTTTATGAAACCCCGGATTGGGCAATCAGGGTGAAGCAGCTTTGGGGGGATTTAGAGGCCCAACTATCAATGCCGGTAGACCTGATTGTGTTAAATAATTGTGCTCCCGGAATTGCTATGAGTGCTTTGAGGGGTATCCCACTGAGCATTAAAGATCGTCGTCTTTTCCAGGTTTATCTCTTGGAAACTTCTCGAGAGGCGGAGGATTTTCACCTCTTTATTGAGGAACTTTACCAGTTACGATTAGCGCGGCGGCGAAGGGAGAAAAATGAAGTTAGAACCCGAAGTTAGAGAAAGTCTGATTCGCCGATTAGAGTTTGCCCGGGCAGAACTCGAAGACCTTCAACCCTTACGAAAAATCGATTATTTCACCTATCAGAAAAATCGGCTTCAACGTCGGAATGTGGAGCGAATAATTGAAAACATTTGTAATGCGCTGGTTGATGTAGCTAAGATTATCTTAGCTCAAACAGAAACGCCTGTTCCAGGAACTTATCGGGAAGCAATTTTAGTTTTGGGTGAACAAGAGATTATTTCTTTAGAATTGGCGAAAGAACTTTCACAAAAGATGCGTTTACGTAATGTGCTTGCCCATCAATATCTTGACCTTAAATGGGAAGCAATCCAAGATTTTTTATTAACCGGTGTCGAGCAAGTTGAGCTTTTTCTTAGTTCCTTTGATCGCTGGTTAGAACATCATGACGATGATTAGAAATGGGGGTATTATTTCTTCTTTAAACATCCCTATATCCAGCAGTTTATTCTGCAGTTTTACCACTTGACGCGACCTCTTTAACCGTCAAGAACCTTAAGGTATAAAGTGAATAAACGTCAAGCTAATAGCCCATTCCATTTCCATAAGGAGGTAAATTTTATGTCTGGGCCCAACTCAAGGTTGCTGCCGACAATTTTTCTGGTGATAACTTTAATTGTCACTCTTTTTATTAGCGGAGTTGCCTTAGCTAACCAGCCTATTAAGCTTTTAGTTAATAATCAGGAGATAACTACTGATGTTCCACCCCAGGTTATCGAGGGAAGGGTTATGGTTCCCGTAAGATGCTTAGCTGAAGCTCTGGGAGCTAAAATACATTGGGACGAGAAAAAGAGAACCATAGAAGTTTTTACTGAGGATTGGCTTTTTCAGCTAAAAAAACTACTTGATCAGGCCGGAGAAGAATTTCTCACCGCACCTGATGTAAAAGGAGAAATAAGAAGGCTCTGGAGGGTGGGAGAAAACTACATCTTACTGGAAAACGTGTGGCACAGGGACTATGATTATTGGCTGGGCAATACTTCTACCGGCCAAAAAGACTGGATTATTCCTTTCACCGAAAATGCCCGAGTGGAAAAGATTGAAGACCAAGAAATTGTTTTTGTGGCCAAAGGAGGCGGCGACGGTGGCGATTATGATTTTCCCTATCTTCTGCGATATGACCTGAAAAACAAAGAATTGTCTTCAGAGCAAATATATCTACAACGGGAGGTAACCTTTGGGACTCTCGGCTGGGACCTTCTTCTACAGGATGTCCACCTGCAGGATGAGGCGGTAATCCTCAATCTAAAAGTTGCCCCGGGGCAGGTATTGGCGGGTGGGTTTAGAAAGCCTCTAACCATTGTTGGTTACCAGGACAACCTCATTTCTATCCGTATTTACAGTGTTACCCCAGCCCAAAGCAATAAGCAGGCCCTTGAGCCTACCCACCCTTTAATCAAAAAGGTGGAATGGAAAGCATTGCCGCCTGACAAACCAGTGGAGAACCCGGCATTGTTACAAATGGATTTCCCCTATGGGGCTCTCCTAAAAAATATTAATTTTAATCGACCTTCTATAGAGGTGAAAATCTACACTAAAGAAAAGGTAGCTTACAATATCAGCACTAACGTCGAGGATAACCATCTTACCTATACCGTTAAATTTAAGCCACCATCGGCCTACTGACCAGCCGAAGAAATCATTATATAGTATCCCGCAAAATCTGTTAAATTGCTTTTCCCTCCCCATTCCGTCATCGCAAGGACCTCTTTTTCCTGTCACCGCGAGCACGAACAGCCTACGGCGTAGAACTATAGGGGGACACCCCCTATAACCCCCGAAAGACTAAAACGAAAAATAACAAAAATACTACTGAGGGAGAGAAAGCCTCCCTCAGTGCGTGGCGGTCTCTCTTTTTTCCTCTCCCTTGATGGGAGAGGATTAAGGTGAGGGTGAGCTTTCAGATTCCTCAGTGCTTGGGACCCCCGGCTAAAAGATTGCCGGGGTGACCGAGGGGATCACCGGAGTGACTACAAAGGGGAATACTTCCCTCGACCTCCTTTTTGTCACCGCGAGGGGTTTTTCTATTTAGATGGGTTAATTTGCTCTTGTACGAAATAAGGAATAATAGTATAATTGTATGGACATATAAGGAGATGATGAAAATGAAAAATCTATTGGACGAAAAAAGCCCAGTCCCACTTTACCACCAACTGAGCCGAATTTTAAGGGAAAAAATTGAACGGGAAGAATGGAAAGAAGGAGAAAGAATTCCCACCGAGTTTGAACTTTGTGAAGAGTTTGGCCTATCTCGAGGAACAGTAGCCCAGGCGCTGCGGGAGCTGGAAGACGAAGGTTTGATTTACCGCAAACAGGGCCGAGGCACTTTTGTAACGGAGAAAAAACTTTCTCTTGACCTTTCCCGCTTTTATAGCTTTGCTCAGGATATGAAAGCTCGGGGTCAACGTTTCTATTCTAAAATTATCCGAATGGAAAAAGAAGCCCCTTCAAAGTCGGTACAAGATAGACTGAAATTGGCGCAAGATGAGGTATTTACTATTGAGCGGTTGCGTTTTGCCGATGAGGTACCGGTTATTTTAGAAAAAATATACCTTCCTTCTCAATTTGAAAAGATTGCTTCTCAGAAAGAAGAATTGGAGGAGGGAGTAATCTACGATATCTTTTTAAAAGAAATGGGAGTACGGGTACAAAAAGCCCGAGAAGAATTCGAAGTGGTAAGAATGAACCAATACGAGGCGGAACTTTTTAAAGTAAAAGTGGATTTTCCCGCCCTTTTAGTAAGAAGGGTCACTTTTGGAGAAAATGGAGAGCCATTTGAATACCGGAAAAGCATTATCCGGGCGGACCAGTGCCGTTACTCGGTGGAATTAGAGGTATAAAAAGTGTCTCTTCCGGAAGAAAGGAAAATACCTCTTTTTTCTCTCTTTTTCTCTTTCTTTAAAATTGGGGTTTTTACCTGGGGAGGGGGATACGCCATGCTCCCTCTAATCAAGCGAGAAATAGTGGAAAAAAAGAAAGTGTTGACTGTCGAGGAGTTTATCGAAGGACTTTCGGTAGCTCAGAGCCTCCCGGGGGCAATTGCTATTAATACTGCTTGCTTTGTGGGAAGAAGAGCAAGAGGAATTACTGGAACGTTAGTTTCGGTTTTGGGAGCTTCTCTCCCTTCTTTTTTAATTATTCTCTTTGTTGCTTCTTTTTTCCTCCAGTATCGACATTTAGAAGTGGTACAAAACTTTTTTCGGGGAGCTACTCCGGCAATTGTTGCCCTGATTATAGGGGCAGTGATAGATATTGGAAAGAGTGCGCTCGATGACCGGGGAGATTTAATCATCGCTTTTATTCTTTTCTTTTTAGTATTCTTTCTGGAGCTTCATCCTCTGTGGATAGTGTTAATCGGAGGAGCGTTGGGAGTGATAAGGAGAAAATGATATACCTTCAACTATTTTTAGCTTTTTTGCGAGTAGGATTTTTTTCTTTTGGAGGAGGAATGGCTGCTCTTCCTTTGATTGAAAAAGAAGTGGTAGACACCTATCAGTGGTTAAGTAACGGTGAATTTTTGGAATTAGTTGCCCTTTCTGAACTCACCCCCGGACCCATCGGCATTAACTGTGCTACTTTTACCGGTTTCAAGGTAATAGGAATTTGGGGCTCTTTAGTGGCCACCTCGGCTTTTTGCTTACCTTCTATATTATTGGTAACTTTGGTTTTTCACTCCCTCTCACACTTTGAAGAAAATATCTGGGTGCAGCGTTTCTTGCGAGGTTTACGCCCGGTAGTAATTGCTTTGATAGGAATAGCCGCCTATTCCCTGGCGCAAAAAGGGATAAAAGATTGGTTTGCCGTTGGATTAGGGATGATAGTTTTCATCTTTGTTTACCGAAAAAAGACCAACCCTATTCTATTTCTTCTTTTATCGGGAGTGGCAGGCCTAATTTGGTATGGGGCTTGACAAACTTTATATTTATGTTTAGAATTAAAGAAGAATAAATGAATAGACAAATAGGAAGATAAAAAAATGGGAAGACCAAAAAAAGTTGTTTTAATAGGAATTGATGGAATGATCCCTGAATTTGTTCAGAAATTTTCCAGAGAAGGTATTAATAGTAAAGGAAGGAGTTGATCATTAATGCCAAAAAAGAGACCTAATATTCTCTGGTACTGTACGGACCAGCAACGATTTGATACTATCCATACGCTGGGGAATGAATATATAAGAACACCTGTATTAGATTTTTTAGTAAAAGAAGGTGTGGCATTTACCAATGCATATGCGCAAAGCCCTGTTTGTACACCGAGCCGGGCGACTTTTCTAACTGGAAGGTATCCTTCTACACACCATGTTCATAGAAATGGTAATGAGTGTTTCCCTGATTCAGAAGTTCTAGTTACCAAATTGTTTGCCGATCAAGGATATGACTGCGGATTAGTCGGTAAGCTCCATCTATCTAAAGGAAGTGTTTTAGAGAGGAGGCCTAAAGACGATGGATATTGCTATTATAAATGGAGTCACCATCCCAATCCTGATTATCCAGAGGGCCATGATTACGCAGACTGGCTCAAAGAAAAAGGAGTAGATCCCATCAAATTATATGGCAAATTGCAAGGTAGTGTGTGTTATGGTGTCCCAGCAGAGCTTCATCAGACCACTTGGTGTAGTGAAATGGCAATAGAATTTATCAAAGAAAACAGGAATATCCCCTGGCTGCTTTCTGTGAACCCTTTCGATCCTCATCCACCCTTTGATCCCCCAAAGGAGTATGCCGATTTATACAACCCGGAAGAAATGCCTTATCCGCTTTTTAGAGAATCGGACTTAAATCATCAAAAATTATTTAAGGATATAGATCAGCAGACAAAAGAAGCAATTAATCCGTATAAAGCCAGTGGAGAAAAAGATGCAACGCAAGATATTCCCAGAGGTGATATGGGGTCTATTCCTCCTACCAATTACGATACTAGACAGGTAAAAGCCTATTATTACGCTATGATTCAACAGATCGATTACCAACTGGGAAGAATTATTGAAGCATTAAAGGAAACAGATCAGTATGAAAATACCATGATAATATTCATGAGTGACCACGGTGAATTACTTGGAGATCACGGTTTGATCTACAAGGGATGCCGCTTTTTTGAAGGACTTGTACATGTGCCACTGATTATTTCCTGGCCAGACAGGAGCCTTTCGGGTGTTAACAGTGATGCACTGGTAGAACTTGTAGACCTCGCTCCTACACTATTAGATGCTGCAGGGTTTGCAATCCCTTATTACATGCAAGGGAAGTCTCTGATGCCAATAGTTACTGGTGAAAAAGATAAGTCATATCATAAGGATAGCGTCATATGTGAGTATCACGGAGCCATAGGAGGAAATACAATGTACGATCAGACGCATGGGATAATGTATTATGACGGTAGATATAAGATTTGTATCTATGAAGGTCATGAAGTGGGAGAGATATACGATCTTGAGAATGACCCCGGCGAATTTGACAACCTTTGGTTTGAGAAAGAACATAAAGATTTAAAACTTGAATTATTGCAAAAAGCTATGAAAAGGTACATGACTACAAATAGTCCAGGTGTAATAAGAGCAGCGCTTTATTAAGTATAATCCTAAAAAAACATATCACTAGCTAAGTTAGCCCTAAGGCTTATTAAAATAAAAAATACTTAAAAGGAGGAAAAGGGAAAATGAGAAAGGATGTAGGTGCAATTGTTGCGTCATTATTATTACTGGTGTTGGTTATGTCTGTACCGGTCGTAGCAGCTGAAAAAGAATATCCCAGCAGGCCGATAACACTTATTGTTCCTTATGCAGCCGGTGGTGGAACAGATATCATGGCCAGAGTGCTACAGAAAGGCCTCGAGAAGATACTCCCTGTTCCTGTAGCCATAATTAACATCGGCGGTGGATCTGGTTCAATTGGATTGAGTGAACTTATGGCTGCAGAGCCTGATGGCTATACTATGGCCATCGATATTACTAATTGCTGGACAAACAAAATACTTGGGACTGCAGATTTTGGTCCCCTTGATTTTGAACCAGTGGCTCAGACAGGTGAATATTATTTGGTTTACGCTGTTGGAGGAAACTCACCATATAATTCCCTTAAAGATATTTATAATAAGCTGAAAAAAGAACCGAAAAGTGTAATCGAAGCAACCAATATCGGTGCTATCACTCACTTTACTACTCTTGCTTTACAGGATGTGATGGGTGTTGAGATAAGACTAGTTCACATTGGCGATGGTGCCTCAAGGATTCAAAATGTGCTGGGTGGTCATGTTGATGCAACCATCATGGGGGTTCAAGAAGTCTTTCCTTATTATAAATCTGGAGAAATGAAAGTTATAGCAACATTTAGCGAAGAACGTTTAGACGCTATGCCGGATGTTCCTACTGCTAAAGAACAGGGTTTTGACGTAGTCCGCTCAAATCCATACTGGATCTTTATGCCCAAAGGAACTCCTGAGAATAGAGTTGTCTACATGGCTGACGCTTTAGAAAAAGTTATGCAAGATCCTGAAATACTTGATAATCTGGAAAGTCTTTTTATGGAAACCACATTCTTAAGAAACAAAGCACTGGTCGAGAACATAAAAAAAGTAGGAGAAGAAATTGTGGCTATTGCAGAAAGACACGGTTTAAGTAAGTAGAAGAAAGAAGCTCACCAAAGGTAAAGGCAGTCTTATGAGACTGCCTTTACCTTCTTACGAAATTACAAGGGGGTGTGTGCAAGGTTGTCCAATAAAAAATCTGATTGTTTATTAAATATTGGTGTTGGATTACTTCTTTTTATTGGTAGTCTTTTTGTTTTTCTAAGAACCCTAGAGCTGCCTCCATCTCCTTATGAACCATTGGGTCCAGCCTTTTTACCCAAAACACTATCAACATTAATTGGTCTTCTTTCTCTAGGGATTATAGTTCAATATTCCCTAAAACTAAGGGCTATCACTAATGAGAATGGCACAGAAAGAAAAAAAGGGCTATCCTATAAACTGCATCCTTTGCTAGCAGTAGTGGGACTGATCATAACTGCTATATATATAGCAGTTATGTCCTTTGGTCTAATTGGTTTCAGACCGGCAACATTCATGTTTGTTTTGTTACTGGGCAATATCATCTTTCATTATGAAAGAAAACTTAATAAAGTGTATCACCACTTTATGCTTATTGCAATTTCACTGATTTTGAGTTTTGGGCTTTTCTATGTATTTACAAACCTTATACATACCAATCTTCCATAGTTAACACTGATCTTAATATCATGAGAACAAAAACAATATGGAACTTGAAGAAACAAAAAGAAAAGTAGCAGGAAAAAAATGAAACCACAGAGAAACTAATATGCTGATTAAGTGATTTTAAAGCCAAAAACATTAATTTTAAAATAGTAAAGTAATAAAGGGGGGTTTTGATTATTATGATGGATGCAATCCGGAACACTGCTTTAACAATGGTTACTATGCTTACCAGTCCATCAGAGATGTGGTTTATTTTGATCGGTACCGCAGTAGGAATATATGTAGGAGCCATACCAGGTTTAACGGGCACTATGCTTATTTCTCTGACCCTCCCACTTACGTATTATATGAGTGATGTTCTGGCTATAGACCTACTTGTTGCCCTGTATGTTGGTTCTATATCAGGAGGATTAATAAGTGCCACATTGCTGAGGATACCAGGAACGCCATCCTCTATTGTAACAACTTTTGATGGTTATCCAATGGCTCAGAAAGGAAAGGCTGGTAAAGCTCTCGGCCTCGGGATAACATCTTCATTTGTGGGAGGGCTTATATCTTGCTTCTTTCTGATCTTCCTTTCTCCTCTATTAGCAGATATAGCCCTCGAATTTGGCCCATTTGAAATTTTTTCAATGGTTTTGATGGCGCTCGTGCTGATAGCTTCTCTTGGCCAAGAGTCATTTATTAAGGGGCTCGTTTCAGGTTTTTTGGGTATGCTTGTTGCTACTCCCGGAATTGATCCTATTACCAGCACAAAGAGGCTTACCTTTGGACTAAATGGGTTGGTTGGAGGCCTTGCGTTAATTCCAATCCTCATTGGTATGTTTGGTATAAATCAAATTATCAATGAGCTTATATCTGTAAGAAATGTGGTAAAAAGTGCACCCGTAAAACTACGGGATATGTTTCTGTCCTTAAAAGACTTGAAAAGACATGCAGTCAACCTTGTTCGTTCTTCTCTTATTGGGACTTGGATTGGCATACTACCTGGTATTGGCGGGAATATCGGTTCTATTGTTGCCTACTCTGCAGCTAAAAATGCCTCAAAACATCCTGAGGAATTCGGGGTGGGAAGCGAAGAGGGAATAGTTGCTTCTGAAGCTGCAAACAATGCAACAATTAACGGTGCTCTAATACCTTTCCTAACTCTGGGTATTCCAGGGAGTATTATTACAGCAATTATGATGGGAGCGCTTACTTTACACAATGTGGTTCCTGGACCTCTTCTAGTAAGAGAACACCCGCAGATTTTTTACGGTGTTATCTCTGTAGCTTTTATTGCCAATATTGTTATGTTTATCCTTGTGTTATTAACCAGCGTGATTATAGCAAGAATTATAGATATACCAAAAACTTTCCTCTTACCCGCAATTATTGTATTCTGTGTTGTAGGTTCATTCGCTTTAAATAATAGATTTTTTGATGTCTGGGTAATGTTCGTTTTTGGATTACTGTTTCTACCAACCCAGGATGTCCAAAAGCTACCGATATTGCCTGTCTCTAAATTGCCATATATAATGTCCAAGTAATATTCTTTAAGGAAAAAATACT
>JASGLU010000035.1 GCA_030156825.1 Candidatus Atribacteria bacterium
GGCTCCTTTCTACAGAAAGGAGCCTGTCTTAGATCATACATCACTCTTTCATAAATGTTGCATGGTAATTATTATACTCGTCAGCTGCATCGTCTAAAATACTCCTTATATCTACCTCTGTTGTTACTATTCTTTGTGCTGCTGTTACAAGTATTTCACACAGCTTCCAGTAGTCCTCAGGAGGGAAAAAAGACATTCCCTGTTTAATAATATAATCTCTCCATTTTACCATTTCCTTGCCCTCAGGAGTATCAAACCAAGAATCATTGTACACTTGTGACCTAACTGGCAATATCCCGCCCTTTGCAAAAATCAACTGGATTTCAGGGGAAAGCATATGTTCTATAAATTTCCATGCTATATCTGGATGTTGGCTATTTGTACCAATACCAAGAGTTTGCCCTGCTGTATAACCTGGCGAAGGCTCTGAACTTTCGAATGAAGGCACAAACGCTGTTTTAAGTTTATCACCCAAAGCAGACCTAGCCGTACTGACACGCATAGTGCCCTCAACCGACATCGCTATTGTCCCAGCTTGGAACCCCGATAAAACATCATCCGCATCCATACTAAGCACGGAAAGGTCTGTTGCCTCATATTTCACAAACAACGCACGTAACCACTCCATAACTCGAATCCCTGCTTCATCGTTAAAGGCTGCATTACCGTTTTCATCTACAAGTTCTCCTCCAGCTCCATACAAAAGAGGAATAAAGGTTTCTATAAACTCTGCTCCTAAAGATTTTGTAGCAAGCCCCCATGCAAATCCGATAACATTTGGGTAATTTCTTCTAATATCTCCAGCAATTTCAGCCAGTTCGTAAAGATCTAATGGAACTTTAGCGCCCACAGATTCAACAAAATCTTCTCTGTACCAAAGAACCCATACACGACTCTCCCATGGAGTTGACCATATATGTTCTTTAATCTCAAGCATAGAAGGTTTCCATAGATAATCCTCTGCATTAAGTGTATACCATGGCTTAAAGAACTCTTCAACAGGCATCAACGTCCCTGCAACAACATGATTTTGAAGCTGGTCAGTATAAACGTTTAACACATCTGGACCTTGCCCTGCCGCTGTAGCCCGAATTGCCGCCTGATCAATTTCTCTCCAATGTATAGTCGTTACATTAACTTTAATATCAGGATATTGCCTTTCGAATATTTCGATAGCATCTCGTAATGCTTGCCCTCTTGGGTCTGGCGATGACGGGTCCAAAAAAGTCCAAAATTCAATTGTATCAGTGAAGCCAACAGGAAGAACAAAAAAAGTAGCAAACATAATACTCAACCAAACTGAAAATAGAATCAACTTAAACTTTTTCATATCTCTCACCCCACTCACAATAAAATTGTTACAAAAACTCATCAATATTGTACCCGAAACAATCTTACATATAAACCAGCAAATAGCAAATTAATAACCAGTAACAAAAATGTTAAAGCAGCCGCATAACTTGTATTCCAAAACTGGAAAGCATGTTGAAAAGTGTACAAACTCAGAGTGGATGTTGAACCAAGTGGACCACCTCCTGTCATTACAAATATTAAAGTTACCATGTTAAAGTACAAAAGTGTAAGCTGGATAAAAACTACAGATAAAGTTGGCATAATAAGCGGTAACGTAATTTTATTAAACTTTTGAAATGTGTTTGCTCCATCAATTTTTGCTGCCTCGTTCAATTCTTCTGGTATCGATTGAATCGCGCTCATCAGAAAAATAATCGCAAAAGGACAAGAATTCCAAACGTTTGCAAGCACAACAAGCGGCAGAGCATTATTAACATCCGAAAGAAAACTAATATTATCATTCCCAAATTTGGAAAATATCCATAAAATAGGACCAAAGTTCTCATTTAGAAGCCAGCCCCAAATTAACGCTGTTATTGTCTGAGATAATACCCACGGTAAAAAAATAATAGTTCTAAACAAGGTTAAAAATTTTACTTTTGATGAAAGTAAAGTGGCTAACAATAAACCTAACGGAATAACTATTGCTATAGATAACCCATAATACTTAAGCGAAACACTTAAGCTTTGCCAAAAACCTTGATCTCCCATTATTCTTACATAATTCTCTAACCCTACAAACCTTTCAAACTTCAGGTAACGCATTTTCGAAAGAGAATAAATTAATGACACTATGATAGGATATGCTGCCACTAAAGCTACTAGAATAAAAGTTGGTAAAAGAAGCACGTAAGGTAATAACCTATTGTAATTATAACCTTTCATTCTTTCACTGCTCCTGAAATAAACCCACTAATATAAAATCTTTGCAAGACTAGAAAAATCAAAATAATAGGTAATGATGACAATATAGTAGCAGCCATTAATTGTGTCCATTGAATACCAAATTGTGATAAAAAACCGTAGAGTGCAACATTTACGAGTCTTTTATCCTTGCTTAAAATAAGGGTTTGTGAAAATAAAAAATCTGTCCAAACCTTTACAAAGGCAAATATAATTACTGATACTAAGCCAATCTTGGAGTTCGGTAAAATCACTTTATAAAAAGCTCCTATCTTGGTACAACCATCAATCATAGCAGCTTCTTCGAGGGCAGTAGGAATACCATCAAATATATTTTTTAGAAACCACACCTCTGCCGGTACTAGCCAAGCCGAATAAACTATTACAAGCCCTAAAAGGGTATCATAAATATTAAGTCTTACTGTAAAGGAATATAAAGGTAGGAGAACTGAAATTTGTGGAATCATAGAGGTCGCAAGTATCAAAAACATTATCAAAGATTTTCGACGCACTTTCCATTTCGATAGAGCATATGCTCCATGAATTGCCACACTCAGACTAAACACGATAGTTCCAATGCCCACCAAGAATGTTACAAAAATATGCTTGTGGAACTGGTATCTAGTAATAATTTCATAATAATTATCCATAGTAAAATTTTTAGGGAAAAAAGTTGGTGGAAAAAATAGAGCTTCGTTAAATGGTTTAAGTGAAGAAATAAAAGCCCAATAGATTGGGAATATAGCAAAAACAGAGGCAATAATCAATACAACATAAATAATAAAGCTATTCATTTTCTTAGTTATAATTATATGCAACTGTGTCAACTCCTTTTTCTCTTGTAAAAATGAATAACTTTTGCGTCGCCTTAAATAACCTTTTTTGCCTTGACATTTGTACACACTTTAAGGTTAGCCTTCCATTGGACAAGGCCATAACACTTCAATAGAAATGAAATAAATATTAAAAACTATCCTTTTTACGTCTTTTATACCAAGGTCCAGAATTAATTGATCTTTATTTTATTCTACCGATTAACTTTTGTCAAGCAATCGATTACTAATCGTTCACATCACCAATAATGGCTATATATCAATACTTATAGCCAAAACAGCTTGCTATTCTGGTCCGTTTTAACTAAAAATTTTGAAACCGGTTGCTGTAACATACCCCCCCTGCCCCGTCATGTTTCTTATTTTTCGCACCATTAGGTTCACTAAGGTATTTTGCTCTCAGCGCTACTATTTTCTTTTCATTTTTGATTCAACCTACAAGCAGGAGTGTTTTTATTCCCCTTTGGTTGTCAGCTTAGATCTCCCTCTCCAACGTGTCTCCATATTATCGTTCCGGTAATTTTTAGAACTATAGGGAGAGCACCCCGTATAACCCCAAAAGAGAGAAACATTTAGAAGATTTTAAAACGTAAAGGCTAACCGAGGGAGAAAAAACATCTTCTCCAGCAAAGGGGGGGCACCCCCTTTATAATCCCCCGGAAATACAAAGACATAAAAATCAAAAGATAAAAAAACAAAGACAACTGAGGAAGGGAAAACACCTTCCTCAGTGAAAACACTTGGATTCCCGATTAAAGATTTCGGGAATGACAGGAGAGGGAGTATTTCGGGAATGACCGAATATTTCCTTCGAGTTTTCATATCCATCTGGTGCCGCTCTGCAGCATAGCGGTCTATCTCAAAATTTATATAGCCATCAAAAAATTTGCAGATTCTATCGAATTAAGGTAAAATTTAATTTGCAATCGATTTCTTATAAAGAAGACCATAAAAGGAGGATTTTCGATGGCTAAAGTTGGTGTCATAACTTTTTCTGATGGAAGGCCTCACGTCCACCAAGAGCTTCTTGCCATGAACCTTCAATTCCAAAACAATCTGGTTAAAAAATTAGAAGCGGCCGGGCATGAAGTAGTGGTAGCAGATGAACCCCCCTGGACCAATGAAACGGCGGTAAAAGCTGGGAAAAAAATGCAACTGAGCGAGGTAGATTGTACTATATTTAACTATGCTATTTGGGCTTGGCCCCATTTTACCGTTTTGGCTGTCCAATTTGCTCCTGGCCCCTATCTCTGTCTCTCCAATATCAACCCCGGATACCCTGGATTGGTAGGAATGTTAGCCAGCTCCGGTGCGCTCGCCAACATAGGCACTCCCTATTTGAGAGTTTCTGGCGATATCAAAGAGGAAAAGATCTGGCAGAAAATTACCACCTTTATTAAGGCTGCCTCTTGCGTCAAGTCATTACGGGGAGAAACCTTTGGTTGTTTTGGTGGTCGGCCGATGGGAATGTATACTGCCACTGTGGGGGCAGATGTGTGGGCTAAGATATTTGGGATAGATGTGGAACACATTGATCAATGGGAAATTGTTCGAAAAGCCGAGTCTATACCCAAAGACAAAATCGAGCAAGCCTTCCACTTCTGTGAGGAAAACATTGGCAAAATAGTATACGATGGTAAACAACTAACTCCTGAAATTCTAAAAAGGCAGATTGCCTCTTATTACGCAGTAAAAGAGATTTGCGAAGAAATGCATCTTGACTTTTGTGGTATTAAGGGGCAACCCGAACTGACTAATAACTTCTGCACTATGGATGTAGCCGAAGCCTTCCTCAACGATCCTTACGATTTTGATGGACCGAAAGAGCCCATCGTATGCGCTACTGAAGCCGATATGGATGCCGCGCTAACTATGGAAATCATGAAAAAGTTGGCCCAAACACCGGTCCTTTTCGCCGATGTTCGCCACTGGCATGAAGACTACCAAATTTTGGATCTTTGTAACTCGGGAGAACACGCCACTTACTTTGCCGGCGCTAGTTTCAACTATCAGGATAATCTTCCCCGAGTAACTCTTTATCCAGAGGGGTTCTACTTCTTGGCCGGCGGGGCAACAGTTCATCACCTGGCTCATCCCGGCAAGGTAACTTTAGCCCGCTTGGGCAGAAGAAACGGATGCTACTGGATGGCTATCCTTACTGGAGAATTTGTCCAGTTTGATGAGCAATCCAACCAGGAAATTATGAAAAGAACTCAGAGTGAATGGCCACACGCCTTCTGTAAGTTAGACACCTCGATTGATAATTTCATCCAGAAATTCCCCTGCAACCATATTCATGCTGTTTACGGAAACTATGTAGAAGAACTAAAAATGGTCTGCGAAGCACTGGGAATTGAGTGGGAGATAATATAAAAACTTGGAGGAGTACAAGTACTTGTACTCCTCCAATAATAGCAAATCTTTTAATCAAAGAATTTGTTCACATGTAATGAATTCTTTCTCCCTATTTTTCAGCTTTCTTTTATTTTTTTCCAACTCCTCCTTCGAGAGCCAAAAATATTGGGTAGCATCACCACACAAACAAGCACCACGCCAATAATGACTAACATCACTTGACCCGGGACATTCACTAACCCCATGCCATAACGGAGCAAGCGCATCAATATGAGAGCCAAACAAACACCAATGATGCTACCCTTCCCTCCTGCCGGGCTTACCCCTCCCAAAACAGCAATGGCAATAACCTCCAACTCGTATCCCGTAGCAATATTAGGCCGTGAACTACCCAGTTTAGAAGTAAGAAAAACAGCCGCCATTCCGGCCATCAATCCATTAAGAGTAAAAATGATCTGTTTTATTTTTGCCACCGGTATTCCAGAAAAGCGGGCAGCCACCGGGTTGTTCCCCATCGCATATACCTTTCTTCCGAAAGCGGTACGATGAAGCAAAAGCCAGTAAATTACAGCACATAAGATAAAAACCACTATAATAAAAGGAATACTGGTGTTTCCCACGTATCCCCAGGCTAAATAAGAATACCAGGAAGGAAAACCCCCTATTGCCTGATCACCAAGCAAAATATAGGCAATCCCCCGGTAAAGAGAGGAACCAGCCAAGGTAACGATAATAGCCGATAAACCGGGTATACGCGAAATTAACACCCCGTTAAAGTATCCACAACCAGCTCCAACAGCCAGAGCTACCAAGACAGCAAGTGCCATTGGCAGTCCAGCCGCATAAGACATTGCCATCACCACCGAAGAGAGGGCAACGATGGAAGCGACCGAGATGTCAATATCTCCTATAACCAACACCAGCGCCATTGGGAGCACCATGAATCCCTTTTCTAAAAACACCGCCAGGGCGTCCATAAGACCAGCATAACTCCAAAAATGAGGTGAAAGGCGGCCGTTGACTATCGATACTCCAATAATCAATATTACAAGAAGCAATTCCCAGCGGGCAACAGAACCAAGTTTACTACTCTTATCAAGGGAATTCTGAGGCTTCATTTTATAATTCCCTCCTTCTCAGTTGCGACTTTTCGGCATTGCGAGTAATAGCAATATTAACTATTGCCGCTACTAAAATAATGAGCCCCTGCAAGGCCATCTTCCAGAAAGGCGATACTCGAATCATGGGAAGAGCGTTGTTAATAATGCCAATGGTGATAGATCCAAGCAAAACTCCGAACACGGTCCCTACCCCTCCGGTAATACTGACTCCACCTAAAACACAAGCCGCCACAATAGTCATCACAAAACCACTGGCAGTATCATTCTGAGCTGATGCATAACGAGCCACCCACATTACTCCGGCTAAACCAGAAAGCGCACCAGAAATAATGTAAACCAAACAGGTGATAAATTCGGAATTGATGCCGATAATCCGGGCTGCCTCCCGGTTGCTACCTACTGCATATATTTCCCTTCCCACCCGGGTATGGTTAACGAAATAATAAAAAAACAAATATACTAACAGCGCAATAGTAATCAAATTGGAAAAACCCAACAAACGGCCAGTGGCCATTTCTTTGAAAGAATCCGGCATCTCATAAGCACTGACCCACTTACCTCCGCTAATGATAAAGGTAATCCCCCGGTAAACATACATCATACTCAAAGTAGCAATAATGGGCACCACTTTCCCCTTAGCCACAATCAAACCAGTAATGGCTCCTAATAAACTCCCCAGCGCCAATCCCAGCACTAACATAAGCAGAGGAGAAAGATGAGGGTTTTCTTTAATTGTCATTGCCACCACCATACCGGTCAGGGCCAATACTGACTCCATAGAAAGGTCAATACCACCAGTTACCAAAACCAACATCATTCCTAAAGCAAGGACGGAGAGGCTGGCCGTGTCCAGCAACATATCGTGAAAATTTCCCAGGGTTAGAAAACGGGGATTACGAATACCAATTAGAAGAGAGATGATAATAATGAAAATTATAATACCAAATTCCCGAAAGCCACGCAATCTAAGATATACTGGCTCCCTTTTTACTTGGGTGGGTTTATCTGTCAAAGGCTTTCACCATCCATTCTCGGCTAAACTTTACGATACAATCTAAGCAAAACGAGTCACTTTCACCGCTGCTTCCATAAGTTTCTCCTGGGTAGCTTCTGCACGAGAGAAAGTGGCGGTAATTCGGCCTTCGTGCATAACAACAACATTATCGCTCATTCCCAGCACTTCTGGCATTTCAGAAGATATCATAATAATTCCTAACCCTTCTGCTGCCAGATCAGACATAATTTGGTGAATAGCAGCTTTTGCCCCCACATCTACTCCCTTGGTTGGCTCGTCCATAATTAATATCTTTAAGCGGGCAGCGAGCAACTTGGCCACTACCACTTTCTGCTGGTTTCCTCCCGACAGAGAGCTAACTGGGTGGAAAATCCCCGGAGCTTTTATTTTGAGCAGTTCCAGCATTTTGTTAGAAATTTCATATTCTCGAGATGGATTTAGCCATCCTCTATTGGTAAGTTGATCAATTATAGAAACTGTAATATTATCATTAATACTCAGCGGTAAAAACAAACCCTGCTCCAGCCGGTCTTCTGGGAGGTAGCCAATGCCATAACTTATGGCTTCCATTGGACTCTTAATTGAAACTTCTTTCCCCTCTACTAATATTTTTCCAGCGTCAGCCGGAGCTATACCAAAAATTGATTGTGCCACCTCACTTCTTCCAGAACCAACCAAACCACTGAAACCCAAGATTTCGCCAGCTCGAAGGGAAAAAGAAATGTCAGAAAAGTAGCCAATACGATAAAGTCCCTCCACTTTCAAAAGTTCTCTCCCAAAAGACACTGTTTTCTTGGGAAAAAGCTGGTTTATTTCCCGGCCTACCATAGCTTTAATCAAATCGTGTTCGGTAATTTCGTTTACCTTCCAGGTTCCCATGGTCTTTCCATCCCGGAGCACGGTTACTCGCTCGGCAATCTCGTAAATATCTTCAAATCGGTGAGAGATAAATATGGCAGAAACTCCGCTATCGCGTAGTTTTTTCGTGATATTATATAAATCTTCCGTTTCCCGCCTGGTAAGAGAAGCAGTTGGCTCATCCATAATAAGAATTCGAGCATTAACTGAAAGTGCTTTGGCAATTTCCACCATCTGTTGTTGGGCCACACTTAAAGAACCCATGGTTGCCGAAGGGTCAATATCGGCTCCCAAGGAATGAAGAAGCCTTTTGGCTTCCTGTCTCATTTCCTTCCACATCAACCTTTTAGTGGTAGGATGGGTCACAGGATGTCCGAGGAATATATTCTCAGTAACTGTTAAATGAGGAAAAGATGCGGGTTGCTGGTAAACAGCGGCAATCTGGTAGCGATTGGCCACTGTAGGATTATGAAAAACCACTTTGTTTCCCTCATAAAGTATATCACCTTCATCCGGCTGATGAACGCCGGTAATAATTTTTATAAGAGTAGATTTGCCTGCCCCGTTCTCACCCACAATGGCGTGAATTTCTCCTCCACGCAGATTGAAATCAACCCGATCTAACGCTTTCAAGCCGGGAAAAAATTTGGAAACCCCCCTCAACTCAAGTATATATCTATCTTCTGCGTCCACCACGCTACCAACCCCCAAAGGTTCTACTACTTGAGTTGATGGGCGAGAACACGTTCTCGCCCATCAACTACTGTCTCGAGTTTAGTAAATATCTTTCCACTCATCAATGTTGCTTATATCAAACCGGAAAGGCGGTCCCAGTAAAACCTCTGTTCCTCCATCTTCTGCCTCAACAATAGTATAATCTCCCATTCTACCAGCAGAAAACTCTTCTCCCGCTTCTCCAGTTATAGCCCCATCACACAAAAGGCCAGCAACATACGAAGCTAAGTATCCCAGGTCAATCGGATTCCACAAGAAAAAGGCTTCACAGGCTCCATTGTGGACCCACTCTGCCATCTCACTGGGCAGACCAAGACCGGTAAGCTTAACTTGCCCTATCAGCCCAGCATCGGTAATAGCTTTAGCCGTAGCGCTGATTCCTACGGTGGTGGGAGAGATAATACCTTTCAAGTTGGGGTAAGATTTAAACAAACCCATAGCTTCGTTATAGCTCTTATCTCGTAAGTCATCGCCATAGACAATGGTTACTAATTCTATATTTTCGTATTTTGGGTTTTTCAATTCTTCTTTCATATATTCGATCCAGGTGTTCTGATTGGTCATAGTAGCTCCAGCTGAAAGAATGGCTATTTCGCCCTCATAGTCAATCATCTCTGCTATGGTTTGGACTTGCAATATTCCTATTAATTCCGGGTTGGCCTGGTTAACATGCACATCCCGACCTGCTGGTGCCACTGCTGAATCGAAAGATACAACTTTTATGTCGTTTCTTTTTGCTTTTTGCAGAACCGGCACTAAAGCATCGAAGTCATTAGCAGTAATACAAATAGCATCTACCTGCTGGGCAATCAAATTTTCAATAATTTCAATTTGACCTTCTACTGTTGGAGTAGGCGGTCCCTGGAAAATAAAGCTGTTACCCAGCTCATTACAAGCCTCTTCAGCCCCTCTACCAGCTGCGTCCATAAAGGGATTACCAACATTTTTCACCACTACACCAACCGTGTATCCTTCAGCAAAAGCGCTTACCGAAAAGAAAGTAAGTGTTAAAACTACCAGAAAAAGAACTGTAATAAGTTTTCTCATGTAACTTTAACCTCCTTTTTAATTATTAATTAGCCTCAAAAACACACCACTAACCGCCGACCAACAAACTTGCTAATTACCAATTTTTGAAATCCTTCCCTACCACCTCCTTCTACGATACTTGTAGCTTCATAGGGCTCACATTTTTGATAGCCAAATTAAAAACAATTTCTCCCTTATCCCACACTATCAATTATCTGATTTAATTTATTTCTATAGTAAGCAAAATTTTCGAAGTTTACATCAGGCGGGACTAAATGGTCAGCAAACGGAATATATCCTCCTTCTTTAATCACCTCTTCTACTGGCTTTAGGATTTGATCAATTCTATCTTGCCCGTACTTCAACTCTCCTTTGGGAATACCCCCCATTATTTGAAGTTGAGGAAAACTTTTTCTAACTTCCACCAAATCCATACCACAACTCACCTCTATAGGGTATATGCCAGTAATCCCCCCTTCTATAAAGAGAGGAATTATATCAAAACAGTAGCCATCAGTATCAAGAAGAATCACATCTACTCCTTTGCTTTTTAGAAAATCAGTAAGTTTCTTGTAATAAGGAATCATAAATTCCTTAATTATAGCTGGAGAAATCATGGGACCTTTCCCAAAAGATAAATCCTCCCATATATGCACTACATCAATTTCTACATCTTTTAAAACTTCTGAGTATACGCTAATCCAAAGCTCAGTAAAAGTACTGTTTACATCATGGATAAGAGAAGGATCGTCATAATAGTTTATGAACAACTTATCATACCCCATTAAAGTTGCTAATGTCCCGAACAAACCATGAGGATAGCCGCCCAAGGCAAGAGGGAAATTCCTGTCTTTATACAGCACTAAAAGTTCATCCCAATTAGGCGGTAATCTTCCTTCCACGTTCTTAGGATCCAACCGTTCTTTCAATTCGTTCCAGGTTCTTCTATCTTTTATTGGATATTCTATACCAGATGGTAAAACAGCCGTTTCCTTAAGAAAATGCCTTTTTACACCATCGAGATCTTTGTAAATAAGGTTTTTTTCATCTTCCTCCAAGATTTCTACTTCAAACATAGGATAAAACAACAAATTAACATTTATTAAAATTTGCCCCCTATCCATTGCAAAATAGTCTCTCACATCGGTATCCAAGGGAAAGCCCTGAGTAGGCCAATATAGTCCTCCCCCGGTAACCGCAATTCCAGAAGGAAGTTTATCAGATTTAATCGAGTTCCAAGCTGCCGAATAAAGGTGAGAAGTAACCGACGTCACTCGATTGGGCAAACGAGGATAGTCTTTGTTAGGTAAACCTTCTTCATACCATCTATTTATCGTTTCTCCCCAATAACCAAATTCCCACTTTAATGAAGGACATTTTTTGTTAAATTGCATTATCTCTTTAAATTTTTCTTTTGAATTCATCTTATTATGCCTCCAATCTCTTACTCTCTTCTCCTTCTTTGTCTTATTTGGTCAATACCTACTGCAGTTAGAAGCACTAATCCCTGGATAACTTCTTGCCAGAAAGAAGAAACATTCAAAATAACCAATCCATTAGTAAGTGTTCCTAAAATAAGAACTCCAAGCAGAGTGCCCCATACATTACCTGAGCCTCCGGAAAGGCTTGTACCACCTAAAATAGCTGCAGCAATTACTGTCAAAATGGTACCAGAAAGTGCAGCTGGTGCTGCAGCTGCAAGCATAGAAGCCACCAAAATTCCACTCATAGCTCCAGAAACCCCAGAAAGTACAAGAATAATGGTCAGAGCCCTCTCATTGTTTATACCACAAAGTTTACTCGCAACCGGGTTACCCCCAATAGCGTATATGGAGCGACCCAAAGGTGTATAAGCCAAAACAATATAGAAAAATAGGAAGAACCCAAACATCAGAATGATAGGAAAAGGTATACCAAAAATTTCTCCCATGCCAATAAACTGAAAACTGGGCACTAAAATACTTATGGTAAGGCCCCCAGTTAAAACCAAAGCTAGCCCCTCTATTACATTTAACATTCCTAAAGTAGCAATAAAAGCGTTTATTCGCACTTTAGTTATAGAAAAAGCATTTGCTAACCCCACCAAAGCTCCAATTGCCAAAGCAAACATAACTGCCAACCACAAATTCCAACCCATAGCATATAGTATTGCTACTAATACCCCCGCCAACTGAGCTGACGCTCCCACCGAAAGATCCATTAAACCAGCAATTAAAATCGGAGTTTGGGCAGCCGCCATAATACCGATATAGGCCATATTGGAGGCAATATTAGAAAAATTTCGCAGTGTCAAAAAAAATGGTGAAAGTATACTAAAGAAAATACACAACACAATATAAAAAATCAGCAGCCCTAAAATAGTTGACCACTTGCTATTTGTGCGAGATTGCTTTTTCTGTTCCCCCCATTGCGAGGTAGAGGAGTCTTTGCTGGTCGGCTTCTCCCTTTGAAAATTTTCCAACGATTTTTCCTCCTTCCATAACAAAAATAGTGTCACTAAGAGCCATTACTTCAGGAAGATCAGAAGAAAGTATAATTATTCCCATACCCTCTTTTGCTAAGTTATCAAATATACGATAAATATCGATTCTAGCACCTACATCAACTCCCTGAGTAGGTTCACTAGCAACCAATATTTTAGATTGAGTTGCTAACCATCTGGCTAAAACTACCTTCTGTTGATTCCCGCCACTCAAAGATTTTATCGATTGCTCAAGACCAGAAAATTTTATCTGTAGTCTATCAGACCACTCACAAGCACAGTTTGTTTCTTTTTGTCTCTGAATAAAACCTCTTTTAGCATTCCTATCTAAGGAGGCAAGGGTTATATTATCCTTAACGCTCATTTCAGGAACAATTCCTTCCCGCTTTCGATCGGCGGGGATAAAACCGATTCCCAATTTCTTTGTCAAAATCGGCGAAGACACCTTAGTAAGACGTCCCTCAACCCAAACCCTACCTTCTGATGGTAAAGCTCCAAAAAGTGTTAAGGCCAATTCATTTATGCCCGAACCAATCAAACCAAAAAATCCTATTATCTCTCCCGCATGAAGCTCAAAGCTTATATTCTTCAGAAAATTATTAAACCCTAAACCCTCTACCCGAACTAAGATCTTTTCTAAGCTAATAGAAGATTCCCTAGAAGGGTAGAGCTCTTCCAAAGACCTACCAATCATAGCTTGAACCAACTCTTGCCAGGAGGTATCAGTAGTTTTAAAAGTTCCAGCATTTTTACCATCTCGTAGAACTATCACTCGGTCGCTTATCTCAAAAACTTCTTCTAAGCGGTGGGTTATATATATAATTCCTACTCCTTGCTCTTTTAATCTTCGAATAACTGCAAACAATCTTTTAGTCTCTCGTTGACTTAAAGCAGCAGTAGGCTCATCCATAACTATTATATTTGCTTTACCAGCTAAAGCTCGAGCAATTTCTACTATCTGCTTTTCAGAAATTCCTAAATTTTTCACCAAATCATCGGGATTTATATCTTCACCCAAAAGATTCATTAGTTTTCTAGTTTCCTCATTCATCTTTTTTCGATTTACTATTGGAATACGGCCTTGAGTAGAAACTGGCCAGCTACCAGCAAATATATTTTCTGCTACAGTAAGATCAGGAAAAACTTCCAATTCTTGGTAAATAACTCTAATCCCTGATGCAAGGGATTCAGCTGGACTCCGAAAATGTACCTCTTGGCCATCCAGAATAATATTTCCACTATCTTTAGAATAGTAACCACTCAAAATTTTAATTAAAGTGGACTTCCCTGCACCATTCTGTCCTAAAAGGGCCACTACTTCCCCTCGGCCTAAGTCAAAATGAACATCTTTTAAAACTTGTACCCCAGAAAAAGATTTAACAATGTTTCGCATTTCAAGGAAAGCCATATTTTTCACCTTCTATTGAGTTGCTTCCTCTGTTAGCAATTAGTAACAACAAGCTTAACAGAGGAAGCAACCTTACTATTTATTCCACATCTTCAGGAATCAACTGAATATAGTCAGGATATTTTTCTCTTAACTCCGACAAAAAATTGTTGTAAGCATCCTTAGAAAACTCGTAGCTAAATTCTGGATATCCTTCTGGAGCAGTACATGGCCAATCAGGATAATATTCACACAAATCCAAAGGAGTAATTACCACATGCTGTACAAAGATTCCAGGTGGTAGTTCCCCTCCAGCCAGATGCATTAAAGCAGCAGGGATTAAATAATTACCATACCTTTCTGGAAAAGAGGCTGAGTCACCTACAAATACATGTCCTTCCTTAGCTAATTCCTCTTGGCCAGTCTCATCACATCCTAAACCAACTACAACTCCTTCATCATCTCGTTTGTTAAATTGTAAAGCCCTAACAATTCCAGTTGCAGATTGGTCATTGATAGCAGTACACATAACAGGAACACCTTCGGGTATACGAGCAAGAACGTTCACCATCTGGCTGCGAGAGTAATCTAAAGTGTTTTTGGTATCAAAGGTAATGACATGATCTTGCGGAAAATCGGGAACTGCTCCTAAAAAACCAGCTATTTGTCCCTCAGTCCTCATGGCAGGGACCACTCCCGATTGAGGTAGCGCCCCCACTACTAAATACCCCTCTTTTACCTTATCTAAACCCCACCTGGCTATTGAATATTGACCTAGATAATCTCCTCCTAAGAAACCTGCCAGAGGATTATTAACCCCAAAAAAGGTGGCTCCTGGCATAGGTATATCAATAGCTATTACCGGGATATTAGCCTCATTAAACTTTTGCATAATTACTGGTCCAAACTCAACATCAGTTTGAAATTCAATTACAAAATCAACATTCCTGGTAATAAAACTCTCTGCGTTAGACAAAGCGGTAGGACCACTCAGCTGATTATCGGCAATAACTAAATTTACACCAGCTGCCTCACAATTTTTTTTAATACCTTCCTCTACTTGCAGAGAAAACGTGATATCCCTTTGCAAATTGGCAAAAGCGAAAACATAGTTTTCTCCATTTTTCGGAGGAGTAACTTTCATAGCCTCTTCCACCATAGCTTTTAGCGTTTCAGCAGGAAGCATTTCTCCCGAAAAGTTCAAAGGATCAAAACCCAAAAGCTCCTCACCAAAAGCTAAACCTGTAATTAAAAACATCAACAAAGAAGCTATTACTAAAACTTTTTTCATAATCAATATCCTCCCTTCAAAAACAAAAATTCAAAAAGTTTGTACTTCGCTTTCCAACACTCGCATATTTCCTTTCACAAAGACCAAAACTTAACCCATCAAGATTCTGCCACTATAAAGAATTAACCACCTCCCTTTCACAATCTTCAACCAAAAAGGCAACTCAGCAATTCAAAGGGTATTGCCCAAACTCCTGAATTGCCTCAAAATAAGCATATATATTTTCTAAAGGGGTATCCGGCTGGATATTATGTGAAGGAGCAATAATATAGCCTCCTCCTTTACCGCCTTGATAAATTCTCTTTTTTACTTCTTCCTTTACTTCCTCTTTGCTTCCGAAAGGTAGAACATTTTGCTCGTCTACCCCTCCAAAAAACACCAGCTTATCGCCATATTGTCTTTTTAACTTACCCAAATCCATTCCCGCTGCCTGGGGTTGAATCGGGTTAAGTACGTCCAGACCAATCTCGATAAAATCAGGGATAATAGGAACAATAGAACCACAAGAATGGTAAGCAAGTTTAAGATCTGGGTTTTCTTTTTTCCATTGAGAAAAAATATAGGCATATCGTTTTTTGAAATGCTTTCTCCAGAATTCAGGGGAAATCAACATTCCTTTCTGGGTTCCAAAATCATCTCCCGCCCAGAGAACGTCAATCCCCATATCAATCATTTTTCGTCCACAGGGAATAGTGTACTCTTCAACAATGCGATCGAAAAGAGTAAAAATGTAGTCTTCTTCTAAAGCCAGGTCGGTTAAAAATTTTTCCAGTCCCACCAAATTCCAGGAAAGCTCAAAGAAAGTAGCCTCCAGGTCACCAACAATAGCATATTCAGATTTATACTTAGCAATAGCTTTTTCTGCTAATGTCCAGCGAGCCGGGTCTAATGCATTCGGCAACTCATAGTTCAATATATCCTGAGAGCTTCGAGCTTGCTCTAATGGCCTTTTTATTGCTTCATCGTACCAGCCCACTCGCTGATATATTATTCCGAACTCATCAATCAAAGTACCATCTGGTAACTTTTTAGTTTCTTTACCCTTTTCCCGAAGAGGACCAACCCCTACGGCGTCATTTCCTAATTGGAGAAGGATTTCAGTATGAGAAATACGAGTAGATAAAAAAGAATCTTCTGGTTCAAAAGGTAATCCTAATTCTTTCCCAATTTTTTCAGCAACCTGGGGAGTAATAGTAGTAAAAGTAGGAACTCTATCCGCTTCTTCCCAGTGGATAGTTTTTAAAAAACGAGAACGACAATTCATTAATAACTTCACCTCCAAATGCTAAATCAAAAAGGTATTTATCAGAGTCAGCCACTGCCTATTAAAATTTCAATCCCCAAATCCCTTAAGGCCTTCAATATCTCTTCCTCTATATTACCATCGGTAACTATTTTAGAGATACAATCTAACTTGCACACTCTAAAAAAAGCCACTTCCTCAAATTTTTCGCTTTCGGCTACCAATATAACCTCCTGGGCCGATTCAATCATCACTTTTTTCAAGTGAGCTTCCAGCTCAAAAACATCGGCAATATACCCTTTATCTACCGAAATGGCCTTAGTCCCTACAAAAACTTTATCAGCGTGGTAATTACGCACCGCGTTTTCTGCCTGAGGACCGACAAAAGAAAAAGAGGGAGGATGTAAAGTCCCCCCAGTGGCAATAATATTGAAATTTCGATTTTGAGCTAAATTCATGCAGATATCAAGCGAGCTGGTAAGAATGGTAATTTGCAACTCAGGGATGATGTTTCTTGCTACCTGCAGGGCGGTGGTACTGGCATCAAAAATTACCGAGTCTCCGTCTTCTATAAGTTTAGCTGCTTCTTTCCCGATTGCCTCTTTTACGCCCCGATTGGTTATTTCCCGAAGAGTAAAAGGAAGCTCTACTACTCCCCGTTTTACCCGAGTCGCTCCCCCGTAGATTCTGCGCAGTAGTCTCTGTTCTTCCAGAGTTTTTAAATCCTGGCGGATAGTGTCTTCGCTTACTCCAAAAATATCCTTTAGCTCCTTAACCGTTACTGTCCGTTTTTTGTCCAGGATTTCTAACATTTTTAGTCGTCTTTCTTCAGATATCATGCCTAATGTCCCCAGAAAAAACCCGACTTTATTACTAATTTGCTACCAAATTAGCATGAAATTAAATCCAAGTCAAGAGAAAAATGGGTTTAAATTGAAGTTCGACCTTGAGCAAAATGAAGTCAATAGAGGCAAAAATAAGGAAAGAGGAAAAACGGGGAAAAATCAATATCGGGAATTTTTTACCAAAAATTTTTTTCCAAGCAAAACCGGTATAAACCCGGAAGAAGGATTGCTTGACTAAATATGGCACCAGCAAGTAAAATAGGGGTCAAGTTATAAAGAAGTAAATTCATCTTCAATTGGGAAAATAAGCTGCCGCAGATTCTCTGTGGTTCGTAATAGTGAGAATGCAAGAGAGGGAAGATTAATAAAGGGAAATACAAAGGCTTTGAGCGCGCCTGTAGCTCAACAGGATAGAGCAACGGACTTCTAATCCGTAGGTTGTGGGTTCGACTCCCGCCAGGCGCGCCAGAATTATCTTCAGGGTTTTAGCTCTTTTTTACCCCTTTTCCGAAATCTTACCACAACCTCCTCATATCCTGCAACTTCTTCCAGCTTTAATTCACTCAACTTTTTAGCAAACTCTTCTTTTTTCTTCTCCGCCTGGTAGTAGTTTATCTTCTCCTGGTAATCAGCTTCAATCTGCACTCCCGGGAGGATTGCTCTCAGCAGTTCCTCCCGCTGAGCTACTCCCCCACTAAAGTTCTGGTTAAGTTGTTCAGCGCTTGCCTCTGCAGCGCTTGATAAGCTATCCGCACTTTCTTTTCCGCTTCCTCATCGCTCACCCAGAAACCGGCTTTCTGAGCCGCACTTTTAAAGTAAACAATCGCCTGCTTCAGTTTCTCCACTCCTTCGCTCTCCGGATAGTAATCATCTGCCCAGAGCACTGCTTCTTCAGCAATTTCAATTAACCTCTGGTAGCGTTGAAACTTAATCCGATCTATTCCTAACCAGCTAAAAATAGCAGTCAGCAAGGTAGGCAAGATTAAAACCAATAAATCAGTTATTACCTCCATCTTTCACCTCCGAAATTGGTAGTACCAGTAAGTTACATTTTTCACCCAGTGGCGGTTCAAGCCGGTAGGGTCGTTATCCGCTTCCAGAGGAGCATAGCGCGCCCCTAAGAAGGCAATAAAGCCATCTTCTCCGGGAGTATCCACTTGCTTTAAATAGCGCTCCAGGTTGTTGATAACCGTGCGCGCAGTATAACAAGTTTGAATTTGTAAATCGGTATCCTTAGCTATCATGATGCCAAATTCCAAGCCTTTCCTCCCTCTTTCTGCTTCTCTGATAGCTAAAAGCAGAGCAAAAGGGTTAACTAAATAGCCACCTTCTGGAAAATAAGTTTGAGCAATGGTTAAGATGGTGGCTAACTCCTCGGGGAAAGAAAAAGCAGAGAGGTTCTTCAACTGGTAACGCTCCTCTTTACTGCCACCCCACAGAGAACATAAGTCTTTTAACAACAGCTGCCAGAAGTTCATTGCAAACCTTTGAGCAAAAGTGATAATAAAAGAGAAGGGATTAGAAAAGATAAGATGCTGCCCCACACTTTCAAAGCGGAGATTTCTTTTTCTAAAGACTGAATTCGCTCATCGAACTTTTCTATCCGCCGATCGAGCTTGTTTAAAGTGCGGGTTAAGTGAGTTAATTCTGCTTCAGCGGGAGAAAGTAGCTCCCCCGCTTTTTTACTCTTCTTTTGAGCCGGCAACTACTACTCCTCAGCTCCGGTTAAAGTAAAGTAGTTATCAGCCGTATCTCGGACATAAGCGTCCACCTTAGTGGTTAAATCGCCACCTGTGCCGGTAAAGATGTTTTCGGCTATTACCGTATCCATGAAAGCATCAACTTCAGCATCGGTTAAGTCGTCTTTAGGATCGCGCAGGGAAATAGTCTTTAAACTTCCCCCGGCATCTCTAAACCTCATATAGAGAGTCTTAGCCATTAAATTTCACCTCCTATTCAGTTAAACTCTTGTCTTCTTCCAGCAGGTATTCAAATACCGAGTGCTGAGACAACTGAGCTAATTCGTAAGCCACATCATACACATCCTGTTGTACAGCTTGCGGTTTAATCCCACCCCAAGACTGAGAGCGGATAATAGGTTTGCCAGTTTCCGGGTCTATCCCTTGGTTAAACCTAATCCGCAGCCGGTTGGGCTGTTCTACTGAAATAACCGGGTTAGCCATAAAAACACCTCCTTATTATTTTTGTAAGGGAAAGCTGGTTTCCTCGAATCTATAAAAAAAGAGGGAAACTCTCCTTCCCTAATATAAAGAGATTTGGGTGACACATTGGCTAACCCACCAATAACCTTGATTCCAAGCCTTTGCTACCTCTTTTTACCAAATGAAATGCTTATCTAATTTGGTTTTTATTTTTTCCTTTAGGGGATTGACTGCTTAATTGCATTGCTGTATAATACGTTTGCTTTACTTCATTTTTTTTACCCTTGTTATACATTCATGTAATAAAAATATTATCATATGCAAATTATTATCCCAAAAAGGAGGCTGATTGGTGAAGGAAAAAGAACTTTTCCACCACTGGAACAAGATTTTGAAAGAAGAAGGTTTGGCAGTGTACCGAGGAGGAAAAGAATTACCGCTGTTGGAAGCAGAAGAGAAAATAACCTACTCTCCCCCTTCCCCCCGGGCCGATATAAAACTGCCCTTGGAACTTCTTTCCCCCAGACAACGGGAGGTGATTTATCTTCTTTTTTACGATTGTTTGAGCGAACAGGAGACAGCCAATCGCTTAGGCATATCTCGCCCAAGCGTGCGGGTGCACCGCAATCGCGCCCTGGCTCGGCTGAAAAAAGCGCTGGAAAAAGAGGAAAAATTTAAAAAATTTTTCGCAAGGTAAAAAAGATAGACCCCCATGCTGCTTGAGCCGCACCAGATGACAATGAAAACAGAATCCTCTCCCTCGGAGGGGGAAGCCTTCTCATCCGTCATTCCCGAAATCCTTAATCGGGAATCCAATATTTCTGTCTTTGAATAATTCAGATTCCTGATAAATACATTCAGGAATGACGGACAAAAGATTATTTTAGTGACAAAAAAGAAAGGGGTTTACAAGGGGGAATCCTTTCCCCCTTGTACCGAGGGACGTTTTTTCCCTCGGTTGTATTTGTTTTTTTATGTTTTTCAGTTTTTAAGTTTTCGCCTTTGTTTTTCGGGGGTTATAGGGGGTTTACCCCCTATTGTTCGGTTATA
>JASGLU010000036.1 GCA_030156825.1 Candidatus Atribacteria bacterium
TTTTTACTCCTTGAGGGGAAGCTTCCCCTCAAGGAGTAAAATTATCTTGTAATCTACATTCCTCTTATGCTGTCGATTTCTTGGGCTGCATCATTCATGGCTTCTTCGGGGGTTTTCTGTCCCAGGAAAGTGGCAACTATGTTGTCCCAAATAATATCATTGCATTCTGGCCACTCAGGAATAAGGGGCCAACCTTTGGACCCCGGAATCTGTTCGATCATTACTTGGTAAACCGGGGTTTGGAAGTAAGGATCGTCGGCCAAAGATTTGGTGACTGGCGGAAATCCTATTAATTTGTCAAACTCTAATCTCCAGGGGTCAGAATAAAAGAAATCGAGAAATTTAGAAGCCTCTTCTTTGGCATTCGAATCTTTAAACAGAACTATGGAGTCGGTTACAATAAGGCTACTTTGAGGTTTACCCTCAAAATGGGGTATAGGAGCTACGTCCCACTCAAAGGTAACTCCCCGTTGTTCTAATAGAGTAGCAGTAAATCCACCACTCATAACAAAACCCAGATTTCCGGCGATAAAAAGGTCTTGCAACTCGTCTCTTCGATAAGCAGCTACCCCGGGCTGAGTCACCTGGTGTTTATTGACTAAGTCATTCATGAAAGTCATAGTCTCTATTCCCGCTTCATCATTTACTGTACATTTACCGTAACTTCCGTCAGGTAGCATCTCGAAGTAGTAACCGTCGTTTCCAAACAGATAATAAGCATGCTCGGTTAATTCCACGTATTTTTGTCCACTCATCCCTACGGCATAAAATCTTTCCTCGGGATTATTAATTTTTAAAGCCATCTCTAACATTTCTTCGTAAGTCTCGGGAGCCTTATCGACTAAATCAGAGCGGTAATATAGTAATCGGGTGCCGGCTGCTACTGGCAAACCGTAAAGCACTCCTTTAATTTTTCCCTCCATCAATGCCGGATCAATATTATCTATTAAATCCTGACTCAACCAATCTTCTATTGGTTCCACTACTCCCATGTCCATAAGTTCTAATAACCAACGGGTACCGATTACTGCTAAATCTGGAGGACGTCCTCCGGCAATAAAGGTGATTAATCGGTCATGCCCCTCGTCCCAGGGGGTAGAAATAATGTCTAAGTCTATCTCCGGGTTGGCCTCTTCAAAAGCTTTCTCCAGATTGGTAGCATAGTCAGGGGTAAGGCCATCATACTCCATCCACAACACGCTTACTTTCTTTTGAGCTATTCCAATTACTGAAAAGCTTAGAACCAAAACTAAAACTACACTCGTAAGTAAAAGAATCTTCTTCATTTGTTTTCCTCCTTTTTTCATTCACTAAGTTTCAAAAACCTAACCTTATTCCGATTTGATTTTTTATCACCCCCTTTTACTATTTTTTATTATATCATCTTTTTTTTATTCTGTTACCGTATCCAGTTGTTTTTCGGACCCCCTGTTTCTTTAAACTTGAATGGCAGGTGGAGAAATTTCCAAATTTTGGTTGACAGAAAAAAGTTTTTCTGGTTATTCTATTCGAGGGTTGAGAAAATGATAGGTGTTTTTTGAGCTATTCCAGTTTAATCCATCTTTCCCAAAAAGGGGGGAAAGATGGATTTTTTTCGGTTTAGGCCCAACTTGGTTTTGCTAAATAGGTTAAATTTAGTTGTCAGGGGGCTGGATTGATGGGATGGAAGCACAGGCATCTTTTAGGGATTCAACCGTTGAGTCGAGAGGATATCTGGTATCTGCTTCATAAAGCAAATTTTTTTCGAGATTCTTTGGAAGAAAAACCTAAAAAAGAGGGACAACTTAATGGATTTTTTATGATTAACCTTTTTTTTGAACCTAGCACCCGTACCCGGATTTCCTTCGAGATGGCTGCTAAACTTTTAGGGATGGAAGTAATTAATTTTACTACCGAGATGAGTAGCATTTTAAAAGGGGAAAACCTTAGAGACACCGTTAGAACTCTCTCTCGCTTGAAAGCTGATGTGTTGGTAATACGTCACAGTTCAAGTGGCGTTCCCCAATATCTTTCTCAATTTCTTCCTTTTCATATTATAAATGCAGGGGATGGGATGCGCGAACACCCTACTCAAGCCCTGCTTGACCTTTTGACTATTTGGAGACATTTTGGACGGCTATCTAACCTGAAAGTGGCAATTATTGGCGATATCCTTCATAGCCGGGTAGCGCGTTCACTGACTATAGGCCTTCAAAAAATGGGAAGCGAGGTTTTTTTCTCTGGGGCCCCTACTTTGGTACCCCCTGAAGCCGAAAAGATGGGAGGGCAAATTATCTACCCACTTGAAAAGGCCATCCAGGGGGTGGATGTAATTTATCTTTTGCGAATCCAGCAAGAACGACAAAAAGCGGGCTTTTTCTCCAGTATCAAAGAATATAATCACTTTTTTAGTTTGAGGAAGGACCTGTGGGAAAAGGCAAAGGGGCAAGCAATAATTATGCACCCCGGACCAGTTAATCGAGGAGTAGAAGTTGACTCAGAATTAGTGGAAGGAACAGGGTCTTTAATTGAGGAACAGGTAACTTGCGGTTTGGCGGTTCGAATGGCGGTGTTGGATACTTTGATTCAGGAGGGAAAAGCGGGTGACTGATAGTATCCTGATTAAAAAAGGGACGTTGGTACTTCCCGGTAGAAAAGAACTGGTTGATGCAGACTTGTTAATTCGAGAAGGGAAGATAGTTCGTATTGGTCGAGGGATTGAAGATCCTCAAGCCTATTCTTTGAATGCCTCGGGACTTTTGGTTGGTCCTGGTCTTATCAATCTCCATGTTCACTTTAGAGAACCGGGAGAAGAAAAGAAGGAAGACCTTTTTACCGGTGCCCGAGCAGCAGCTCGGGGAGGATTTACCACCGTGGTATGTATGCCCAATACTTGTCCGCCCCTGGACAACCCTCTATTTGCAAGATACATAGTAAGCCGAAGTGCAGAAATTGGATTGGTTAACATTTTGCCAGCTGGAGCTATCACCGTAGGTTTAAAGGGAGAAACCATGACTAACTTTGGTCTTTTGAAAGAAGAGGGGGTAGTAGCTTTAAGCGATGATGGAAAATCAGTGGGAAAATCGCGGCTTTTGTACCTGGCTTTTCGTTATGCAAATTATTTTGACCTACCTTTTATTTTGCATGAGGAAGATGAAAATTTATCCCCTGCGGGTGAAATGCATGAAGGTGTAACTTCCTTTGAAATGGGTTATCGGGGGATTCCCCCTGCAGGTGAAAACTCTAGAATAGCTCGAGATTTAGTTTTAGCATTATATACAGGAGCCCGGGTTCATTTAACTCATCTTTCCACCGATTTGGGAGTAGATTTGATTCGTTGGTTTCAAGCAAGAATTCCGGTTAGTGCCGATGTAACCCCTCATCACCTTTTACTTACTGATCAACAAGTTAAACAATTTGGAACTTTAGCCAAAGTTAATCCTCCTTTACGGGAAGAAAAAGATATCCAAGCTCTTAAATTGGGCATCCGAGAAGGTGTGATCAATATCTTAGCTTCTGATCACGCTCCTCACTCGTTGGAGGATAAAGAGGTTGATTTTGCCAGTGCTCCTTTTGGGATATCCAACTTGGAAATTACTCTGCCTCTTTTGGTAAAATCTTTGGTAGAAGAAGGGGTTATCGATTGGATATCGCTTTGGGAAAAATTGAGTCTTAACCCGGCCCGGTTTTTAAAGTTAACCGATAGGGGATCCTTAGAAGAAGGGAAGGTGGCAGATATTACTATAGTAGATCCTGATACTGAATGGGAAGTAGAGGTCAACCAGTTTGAGTCAAAAGGTAAAAACTGTCCATTTCAGGGTTGGCCCCTTCGAGGATGGCCAGTTTATACTATTTTAGGTGGTAAAGTAGTTATGCAAGAAGGGAGTTTAATTTCATGAATTTCGCTGATGCTGTTTGCCAAGTGGTGAAAGAAAAAGGGCCACTAATGGTAGGATTAGACCCTCATCCTAACCTTTTACCACCTTACCTGGTACACAAATGGTTCAAGGAAAAAGGGGAAACCTTAGAAGCTCTTGCTGCTTGTGTTTTGGAGTTCAATCGCTTAATTTTGGACTCGGTTTCGCCCTATGTAGGAATAATAAAGATCCAAATGGCTTTTTACGAGATGTTGGGAGTTCCTGGTATGATAACTTTGAAACATACCTTAGAAGAAGCGAAAAAGAAAGAGATGCTGGTTGTTTTAGATGGTAAACGAAATGATGTAGCCAGTACCGCCTGGGCTTATGCTTGGGGCTACTTATCAGGTATAAGTTGGGGAGAAGACAAAGATTGGCCTCCAGCCTGGGAGGGAGACGCTTTAACTATAACCCCCTATTTTGGAGAAGATGGGCTCTGGCCCTTCTTCCAGGAAGCCGAAAAAAATGACAAGGGAATTTTTGTCCTATGCCGAACCACAAACCCTTCGGCTTCCTTTATCCAGGACGAAGGAAAAAATGAAAAGCTTTTTATTAAAGTGGCTCGGTTAGTAGAGCGAATGGGAAAGACAATGAAAGGAGAAAACGGTTTTAGCTCAGCCGGTATTGTAGTGGGGGCTACCTATCCGGATGACCTTGAGTTTCTGAGAAAAGAATTTCCCTCTCTCCTTTTTTTAGTTCCCGGAGTAGGAGCTCAGGGGGGTAAAATTGATTACCTAAATAAAGGATTTAGAGAAGATGGGCTGGGAACTATAGTAAACATTTCTCGCCGAGTGATTTTTGCCTATCGGGAAGCTATAGACACCGATGGTTGGGGTTTTGAAAAGAAGGCCCAGGAACAAGCGGTATTTTATCAAAATGCTTTAAACCAATTGCGCTTATGAGTGAAGCTTTAGTTAAAGAAAAAAAAGTTTTAGCAGCAAATTTTATTTATTTAAAACTTAAGGAAGAAAATATTGCCCGGGAGGCTAAACCTGGACAATTCGTAATGGTAAAAATAGCTCCTGGGTGGGACCCTCTTTTAAGAAGGCCCCTGGCTATTTTAGAGGTTGATGGTTCTAATTTTTCTCTTCTTTTCCAGATTTCAGGGAGGGGAACTCGTTTTTTGGCTTCAATTGAAGTTGGCACAAAAATTGAAGTACTTGGTCCTCTGGGTAACGGCTTTTCTTTACCCGAAGAGAATAAACCGGTTCTTCTATTAGCCGGAGGAAGGGGGATGGTTCCCCTTACCTTTTTAGCCCGAAAATTGGTAAACAGACAGATACCGGTTATTTTTTTTCTGGGAGTTAAACGGCAAGAGGAAATATTTCTTACCTCATTTTTGGATTTTGTTCCCTCTTTGGTAGTAGCTTGTCAGGAAAGGTCCAAAACTTTTTTTTGCGGAACTGTGATTGAAACCTTTTCTCAATGGTTAAGTGTTCATTCTTTACCTTCGGGTTCTCGGGTGTATGCCTGTGGCCCAGATAATATGCTGCGAGCGCTCAATCAATTGCCTCAGTTGGAGAAAATACTGGTTGAAGTATCGCTTGAGGCTCGTATGGGATGCGGATTTGGTGCATGCTTGAGCTGTGCGGTAAAAAGGAAAGACCAGCTGGGATATTATCACGTTTGTAAGGACGGACCAGTATTCGCCCGGGAGAAAATTGCATGGTAGACTTAAGTGTTCATTTAGGAAGTTTAACCCTTCAAAATCCAGTGGTTTTGGCTTCCGGCACCTGTGGCTATGGGAGAGAGATCGCCCTCCATCTCGATCTTAACCAGGTAGGAGCTTTAACCATAAAAGGTTTAAGTTATGATCCCTGGCCAGGAAACCCTCCGCCTCGGATTCGAGAAACTTATGCCGGTGTGCTAAACTCGATTGGTTTAGAAAATAAGGGAGTTCAACGGTTTTTAAAAGAGGATCTCCCCTTTTTGGAAAGACTAAATACCAAAATCTTAGTAAATATTTGGGGAAGCAGAGAAGAAGAGTATTTAAAAGTGGCCCAAATATTGGCAAAAGTGGAAAGAGTAGATGGAGTAGAACTCAATGTTTCCTGTCCCAATGTTGAAAAAGGAGGACTTAGCTTTTCTTGCCACCCTGAGGTTTTGAGACAATTAGCAGGAAAAGTAAGGGAAATAGTTAAAAAGCCCCTGGTTGTTAAATTGGGTCCACAGGTTCCAGATTGGGAAGCGACGATAAGGGTTTTGGAAATAGAAGGAGTAGATATAATTAGTTTAACTAATTCTTTTCCAGCTGTAAGTGTAGATATAGAGGCCCAAAACTGGTTTTTTGCCCGGAAAGTGGCTGGCTTGTCTGGACCGGCTATTAAACCGCTGGCGCTTAAATTGTTGTACGACGTGAGAAAACTTACCAATTTGCCCTTAATCGGAATGGGAGGTATCATAGAGGCAGAGGATGCTTTAGAGTTTATTTTGTTAGGAGCAACTGCAGTGGGGATCGGGACTGCTAATTTAGTATCTCCTACTCGTGCTTTAAACATTGTTTGGGGAATTGAAGAATATTTGGAGAAAAAGAAAGTTCCCGATTTGGGAAGTTTAGTTGGAAAGGTGGTATAGTTGATGGAAAGTTCGGAAATTTTAAATCTTTTCAAAAAGGCGGGTGCATTTTTAGAGGGACACTTTCTTTTAACTTCTGGTTTACATAGTTCGATATACATCGAAAAATTCAAGTTGCTTCAATACCCCCCTTATGTAGAAATTTTAGCCGAAGAGATGTCGAACTGTTTTTCGCAAGAAAAGATAGATATGGTAGTGGCGCCAGCAGTAGGTGCTATTGTTTTGGCTTATGAAGTGGCTCGTCAAAGACAGGTTAGAATGGCTTTTACCGAAAGAGAAGAGGGGAAAATGCGATTTCGAAGAGATTTTGAAATTGGAGAAAGAAATAAGGTATTGATAGTGGAAGATGTAGTAACTACCGGAGCCTCAGTACAAGAAGTAATTAAAGCGGTAGAAGAAACAGGGGCTTCTATTGTAGGAATTGCTGCTTTGGTCGATCGAAGTGGGGGAAAGATCAAATTTTCTTACCCTTTTTGCCCCCTTTTGCAAATGGAAGTTAAAGCCTACCGTCCGGAAGAGTGCCCTTTATGTCAAGAAAAAATATCTCTCGAGAGCCGAGGAAGCCATCATTTGAGATGAGGAGAGTATATGGCCGACTGGAAATCCCTTTTAGACAGTGAATTCGATCTGTTTCAACCCATCCATTTAGCTCAAAACTTAGTTAGAATTGCCAGTGTTTCCCGAACTAAGGGGGAAATCGAGATTGCTCGCTATATTTCTAACTACTTTATCGATCGCGGAATTAAGGTAGAATGGCAAGAAGTAGAAGAGGGGAGAGCTAATATTATTGCCGAAGTAGAAGGTTCTTTAGGAGAAGGCCCTTGTTTAGTATTAAATGGGCATCTGGATACGGTGCCGGTAGGTAGCGGATGGACTTTTCCCCCTTTAGGAGGTCAAATTGTAGGAAACCTTCTTTACGGTCGAGGAGCCTGTGACATGAAAGGTGCTCTGGCGGCTATGATGTATGCTGCCTATTTAGTTTCCCTTTTTTCCCATTCTTTGTATGGTAAGCTGAAATTGGTTTTTGTGGTTGACGAGGAGCAAGATAACATTGGAATGAAAGAGTGGATCACTACTTATCAAAAGAGTGGTGAACAGGTCGATTTTGCTTTAGTAGGAGAACCGACCGGGTTAAACGTTAGCTTAGGCCACCGGGGAGTAGCCGCCTATAGAGTCTCTATCAAGGGCAAATCTTGCCACGTTGGAATTGCCGAAGAAGGACAAAATGCTATTTATCCTACCTGTAGTATTATAAGGAAACTCGAAGAGGAAAATCAGAAACTTAAAGAGTTTAATGACCTCGATTTGGGCTGTCCCTCACTTCAGGTAGGGTTGATTAAAGGGGGTGTCTCTCCTAATGTGGTTCCAGAAACCTGCCAATTCGAGGTAGATGTTCGTACCCTTCCTGATTTTTCTTTAGATCGTTTGCGGGAAATCATTCAAGAAGCAATTATAACCGTTCAAAGGGAAAGAAGAGAGGATTTCCCTTATCAGATCGATCAGTCAATCCCTCTTTTGCCACCGGTGAAGATTTCTCGAGAGCTCAAGGGCATCGAAATTTTAGCCAAAACTATCCATGATGTGCCAGGTGAAATTCCTATTTTTGCTCCTTTTCCTGCTTCCTGCGAAGCTTCTTTCCTGTTCCAGGCCGGAATTCCCACGGCTATTTTTGGACCGGGAAGGATTACCGAAGCGCATACGGCCAACGAGTTTGTTTCTACCACCCAGGTGGTAGGAGCCAGCCGAATATATGCTCTTTTGGCGCTTCGTTTTTTGGGTAATGACTAAAAACCATTTAAGCTGTGCTGGAGAGGGAAAGTATGATAAAATACAGAAGTCAAACAATTTTTGATTTTTGATAAGTGAGGATTAGCTGGGAAAAGATGTCTTTTAAATCTGACGACGAAGCTCACAGTAGCCTGCGCTTGAGAGCGCCTGCTATTTGGATAAAAGAGTTTCTTTCTTTTATCTCTCCTTGGTTTGAATTTTTGTATTCAAACAATGTTAATCCATTTGGCAATTGCTTTTCTTTTTGCATATTCTCTTCTATGAGATTTTTTAATTTTTCCTTTCCAATTTCCTGTTTATATTCTTTTCAGGTTTGTAATTAAGGAGTTGAAGGTTGAGTATGGAACACATAGATACTATTCTCCTTATTTTACTTTTAATTGCGATTAATGCTTTCTTTGCTGCTTCAGAAATAGCCGTTATTTCTGTAAGGAAAAGTCGGTTAAAATTGTTAAAAACCGAAAAAGCAACTCAGGTGGAAGCGATTACTCGCCTTTTACAAAATCCGAGTGAGTTTTTGGCCACTATCCAAATTGGGGTTACCTTAGCTGGGTTTTTTGCCAGTGCTACCGGTGCAATTTCTCTATCAAGAAGTTTAGGAGCCTGGTTAGAAGCCACTGGCCTTCCTATTTTAGGACAATTAGGGGAGGAAATCGCGGTAATTTTAGTAACAGTGGTTATTTCTTTTCTCACCCTGGTTTTAGGAGAATTAGTTCCCAAACGAGTAGCCATGTCTCGCCCAGAGAAACTTTCTTTGAGAGTGGCTCCGGCTTTGGAGTTTTTATCCCGAGTGCTCCGGCCTATGGTAGTAATTCTTTCTTATTCTACCGACTACCTTTCTCGACTTTTAGGTGTATCGCAAGAGAATATTCAAGCTGTTACTGATGAGGAATTAAAGATGTTCATCTCCGAACAAAAAGCTCTTCCCGTAGAAGAACGGAAACTGATCAACGAAGTTTTCGACTTTGGAGATACTATGGCTTATGAGGTAATGACTCCGCGGACCGATATGGTATGTATTTCTGAAAAAGCCACTTTAGAAGAAGCTTTAGAAGTTTCCATGAAAAGCCATTTTTCCCGGTTACCGGTTTTTCGGGATGACCTTGATCATATAATTGGGTTTGTTCACATAAAAGATGTCATTCCTTTTCTGGGTAACGATCATTTAGAGCAGAAAGTAACTAAAGTGCTAAGGCCAATTCATTTCGTCCCTGCCACTAAAAAAGTGATTGAACTTTTGAGGGAAATGCAAAAGCGGAGAGTTTATATGGCTATTGTACTCGATGAATACGGCGGGACAGCTGGTTTGGTGACTATAGAGGACCTTCTGGAAGAGTTGGTGGGAGAAATCCGGGACGAACACGATAAGGAAGTTTCTCCTTATCGTAAATTAGGGGAAAACGAATTTTTGGTGGACGCTTCAGTGCCAATTGCAGAATTAAATGAGGCCTTGCATTTAGATATTCCAGAAAGCGAAGAGTTTGAATCCTTAGGTGGTTTAGTTATGGAGCTTTTAGGGAAAATACCTGAGGAAGGAGAGCAAGTTTCTATCGATGGCTATCAAATAGTGGTTGAGCGGATGAAAGGGAAACGAATTGTTACTTTGCGATTGATAGTGGCTATGAAAAGAGAGAAAGGAGAAAAAGACCATGCCCCAACTGATTTTATCCCATGATTTGGGAACTACTGGTAATAAGGCTACTTTGTTTGGTCCTGATGGCGTTTGTCTGGGGAGTGAATTTTTTGGATACCAAACTTATTTCCCTAATTCTCTTTCAGCAGAGCAGGATCCGGAAGACTACTGGAAGGCAGTAGTTCTCTCTACTCGAAAGCTCATTCAAAAAACCGATTACCATCCTCGAGACATAGGAGCAATTACTTTTTCAGGGCAGATGATGGGTGCTTTGCCGGTTGATCAGAAAGGAAACCCTCTCTACCGAATTTTAATCTGGGCTGACCGAAGGGCGGTAAAAGAGGTAGATTGGATAGAAAGTAAAATTAGCAGTCAAAAGATATATCAGATAACCGGACATAGGTTGAGCCCTAACTATTCTTTAGCCAAAATTTTGTGGATTAAGAACAATTTACCCGAAGTATATCGGAAAGCACATAAGTTTCTTTTAGCCAAAGATTATGTGGTATTTAAGTTGACCGGCCAGTGGGCTACCGATTACTCAGATGCTTCGGGAACCAATCTGTTTGACCTTGAGCAAGAGGTCTGGTCAGAAGAAATTTTAACTCAGGTTGACTTACCACCGGCAAAGCTTCCTCCGCTATTCCCTTCGATAGCGGTGGTGGGAGAAATAAAAAAAGATGTAGCTGATGAAATTGGCCTTCTTCCTGGGACGCCGGTAGTAATTGGTGGAGGAGATGGTCCCTGTGCTGCTACCGGAGCAGGAGTGGTAAGGGAGGGGAAAGCCTATAACTATCTTGGTTCTTCTTCCTGGATTGCTTTAGCCTCTCACAAGCCCCTTTTTGATTCTCAAAAAAGAACTTTTACTTTTCATCATCTCCAGAAAGGACTCTATATGCCTACCGGCACTATGCAAGCAGCTGGCGGATCATATCAATGGTGCCGAGATGCTCTTTGCGAGCGGGAGGTAAATATCGCTCAGGAATTAAAAATAAGTCCCTATCAACTGATGGACCTGAAAGCCCAAAAAGTTCCCGCTGGTTCCTTAAATCTACTTTTTCTTCCCTATCTTATGGGTGAACGGGCTCCTTGGTGGAATCCCCATGCCAAAGGAGTGTTTGTGGGGCTTACCCCTCTTCATCAAAAACCCCATCTTATTAGGGCAGTTTTGGAAGGCGTGGGCTTTAACCTTAGAATTATTTTGGATGCTTTCCGAGAACAGGGGACAGAACTGGAAAGTATGCGGGTTATCGGGGGCGGAGCTCGGGGTGATTTTTGGGCTTCGATTTTAGCCAGTATATTTGAAATGCAAGTTTTACGGCCTCGATATCTGGAAGAAGCTACCTCTTTGGGCGCGGCTATTGCTGGCGGAGTAGGGGTGGGAATTTTCAAAAACCTGGAGGTAGCAGAGGATTTAGTAGCTATCCGAGATCAATTTTCTCCCAAAAAAGAAGAAGTTGAGGTTTACCAACGCCTTTATCCTATTTTCAGAAAAGCTTACCTTTCTTTGGAAGAGGTTTTTAAAGATTTGAGTTAGCATCTTGGCTACCTACTGTTAAAAGTGGGTGACCATAAGCTGTGCTGGCTTTAGGCTGAGAAGCATCGCTTGGGAGCGAAATATTGCTTAAAATTAACTGCACGGAATTGGGTGCTAGACTGACAACTAACACAGATTGAAAGATTGATAAATCAGAGAGCTATACAAGTATTTGGATAGCTTTTTCTTTCCAACACTTAGGAAGTGTATCCTCTTCCTCACCCAACCCAACTTGCAGATTTTTACCAGGGAAAATACCCCGTTTATGGTATAATTGCTTCGTAATTCTTTAATTTGCAAGCCTTTCAAGGGTTTTTAATCTGGGTTACCCGAAAATGGGAATCCCCAAAAGAAAAGACCTGATATAGGCTAATTTTTGAAGCTTATGGGGCAACACCCCCATTATTGTTCTACGCCGTAGGTATCACGTTACTCCCATTCTCTTTGAGATCTGCTTCTCCCTGAAGGAGGCTAAGAGGGGAAAAATAAAAGTGGCGAAAATAGTCAAAAGAAAGTAACGAAAGAAAAGCCAAAGGTTGGAGGGTAAATCTACACTTTTTCCTCCAAGATATAAGGCAATAAGCCCTCCTATTCCTAAAAGATAGGTTGTGGTTCTGAGCGTTTTCTCTTCCAGGCCAATCCACAAACTCAAAAGATATCCGACTAAAGCTCCGCTCAAAGCACCGGCTACAACAAAACCCAGATGTGACGAAGCAAAGAAAAAAAGGGCATAACTTACCGGGATAATTAGCAAAAGCCCAAAAAGAGGAGAAGGGAATTTCAGGGAACAATTTTTAAAAAATACCCAGAATCCTAAAGCGAAAGCAAAACCCAAAGCTATTCCTCCTAAAACATCTCCTAAATAGTGGACTCCAAGATAAAGCCGGGAAAAAGACACCAGAAAAACCAAAACCCCGGCAAGAATAAAAAGTGAAGTTTTCCTCAAATAAAAGGCCAAAAAGAAAAAGCAAGAAGTCACAGACTGCGCATGCCCACTGGGAAAAGAAAAATCTATAGTCTCTTCAAGAATCCGTAGACCTGTTCCTGCCGGTCGGGGAATAGCAAAGAAATCCTTAAGAAGAAAATTAACGTAAAGGGAAAGGAGAGTAGCTGTTGCCAAACGGATAGCCAATTTTCGGCTTACTCTCCAGTAGAGAAAAACCAGAAGAGCCAAATAAAATAATCCATCTCCCAAGAAGGAAATACCCTGCATTACTCGATCAAGCAAGGGAGAAGAAATGCTCTGGAGAGAAAGGAGCAGGTCAACACTTCGCAGGAGATTCATTACTTCTTTCCTCCATAAATCGGCTCAAAAACTCTACCGCTTTTTCCAAGTTTTTCTTATCTATCGCATCTACCGTGTCAGTATGCCAGTGCCAGTTGACGGGAAGTCCCTTATCACCCAAAGCGATAATGGTCACTACCTTAAACCCTCGAGCCAAAAGGGGAGTGGCATCGGTAGAAAGACCAAGATAAGGCCGGAGTATGAAAGAATCATCACTGGCTTTCTCCAGGGCCCTAAGGAGGGTGGCATCTGCATTGTATATTTTCCACATTCCTTCTCGGGTAGCTAAAGTAAGCCTGCCAATACCCAAGTTGTCGAAGTTGATGATGGGTACACTACGTAACACATTTTTATGCTTTTTGGCAAGGTGTAGTGCACCCCAGGTTCCCGATTCTTCTGCTCCAGTAAAGACCACCCAGAAGGGGAAACCTTTTTCTTTGAAGAGACGAGCGAGTTCTAAAGCTACTGCGACCCCGCTTCCATTGTCATTACCCCCGGGAGACGGTGTCATAAAAAACTCTCGGTGCACGTGTCCTGCAGTTATAAGAAGAAGGTAAAAAGAAGGAAAAAGCGCTACCCACTGCCAGACTGGATGCGGAACAAAAAGTCTAAGCCCCGCCAGGGCTGTGATAATAGAGGAAGAAAAAATTACGAGCATCAAAGACAACCGGGGGTTGGTGACAAAACGAGGATGAAAAAAGATGGAAGGAGTAGCAGAATCAACATGGGCAAGAAGCACAATCTTTGGGACACTTCCACTTTTACCTATAAGATTATGGGATGAACGCCGATGGAATAAAGAACTGAGAAAGGGGAAAGTGGAAAGCTCCCAGTATTCTAAAAAAAGAAGAACAAGACTTGTCACAAAAGACCAAAGAGGCATCCACCGCAGTAAAAGAGCAGCTTGGATAAATCCGCCCCAGAGTAACAGATAGGGCCAAGTGTAAGTGGAAAGGGCAGGAAAAGTTTCCCATTCTGTGGTAAGGTTAAGAGAAAGGAGTGTTCCTCTGAGAAACTCGAGAAACGTCCGTTCTTTTTCTGAAGCCGAAGGTCGCGCTCCAACTTCTTTGAGCTTTTGTAAGACAACTTCAAAAAGGGGATTACCTATCATATGTTCCATTTTTTTCTATGTTATTGTTTTTTCACAGGCCTGTCAACTTATTGCGGGTCTTTTCTTCAGAAGGAGTACTGTGCTAAACTTCTTTGAGTTTAAGCTTGCGCCGAAGTGAAAAGGCTCTGATATCTGGCTTAGAACATAGAGTTTGTACTGGTATAATTACCATAATTGAGAAATAGCGATAAACTAAGGGGGGCAGAATGATGGATAAACTGTTATGGATAACAACTATTTTGGCTCTTGCTTTTTTGATAATTTCTCCAGCTGTGGGAGAGGAAAAATCCAAATTTTCCCAAGAAGAGTTTTTTGAACTATCGAAAAATTTTTTCCAATACTTGAAGGCGGAAAAATACCACTTGGCTGGAGAACTCTTTTCTTCTGAGGTGCAAGAAGCGCTGCCTGAGGAGGCTTTACAAAAAATGTGGGAGGGTTTAAATAGCGATTTAGGTCTGTTAAAAGAGGTGAGAGTATATCGGGCAGATACAGAGGGAGGATATCGGACGATTTACAGTTTATGCGAATTTGAAAAAGCAGAATTAACAGCAAAACTGTTATTTAGCGAAGAGGGAAAAATAGTTGGATTTCAAATTCTTCCCTCTTCTCAGGTTGAGTATTCTCCACCGGATTATGTAGAAGAAGATAAGATTATAGAAAGAGAAATAGTTTTGGGAATTCCGGGATGGGAACTGCCAGGCACCTTAACCCTGCCTCAGGGAGAGAGTTCTTTTCCGGCCTTAGTTTTAGTACATGGTTCAGGACCAAACGACAGAGACGAAAGCATATTTGCCAATAAACCCTTTCGAGACCTATCGTGGGGTTTAGCCAGCCGGGGAATAGCATCTCTGCGATATGATAAACGGACTTATGTTCACGGAACTAAGATTAAAGATTTATCTCGATTTACCGTGGAAGAAGAAGTTATAGAGGATGCCTTAGCTGCTCTTGACTTTTTGCGCGGTCAAAAAGAGATCAACCCACAAGAGGTGTTTGTCCTGGGGCATAGTTTGGGTGGACAACTGGTTCCGGAGATAGCTCGCCGAGATGGCAGAGTAGCGGGGGTTATTATTTTAGCTGGACCCACCCGACCTCTATCGGAACTGATAGTGGAACAGACAGAATACATTTTTTCTCTGGATGGCCAGATAGATGAAAAAGAAAAGGAGCAGCTGGAAGAGATAAAGAAGGGAAGAAACCTGTTAAAAAACTACGAGCTTAAGGAAGATGAAATAGTTCCGGGATTGGGAAGTTACGCTAACTACTGGTATAATTTGGAAAAGAGAAATCCAATAGTTGAGGCAAGCAAATTATCTTGCCCTTTGCTCATTTTGCAAGGGGCAAGGGATTATCAGGTTACCCTGCTTGACTTCAATAATTGGAAAGAGGGACTTTCTTCTCGGGATAACGTCAGATTTAAACTTTATCCCCAGCTGAACCACCTCTTCATCGCTGGGGAGGGAAAATCTACTCCCGAGGAGTATCAAAGCCCTGGACATGTCGATAAACAAGTTATAGAAGATATTACTCAATGGATAAAAAAGGTTTCCCAATCTTCGTAATTTCTCTTTTCTGGGAGGGAACATAAGAGGGGGATCTTCTATAGTTTTCATCTGTCATGCCTGAAATTAGTAATCAGACATCCAAATGCTTTTACTGGTGGGCGATTTTCCCGCCAGTAGTCTTTTTTCATGCTTATTTGCATTTATTGTGTTTTACCGAGTAGGAGGAGCGGTTAACCCTTGTTTTTTCATACTATTTTACGTACCATTCGGTATACAGCGGTTCACCAAATTTCCCGAATTTCTTCGGAGATGTCCCCCCTGGTTTGTACCAGATACCTACTCGGTCCTCCCAGAGACTCTGATGGCTTCACCACTACTTTCCCTGGGTAGGCTCCACTCGGAGATATTTCCTGTCTTGGCAAATATCTCGAACTTGCCAAGTTTCATCCCTCACTTAGTGTTCGGTCCTTCATTGCTGTAACTTTCCAACTACTCCTGACTTTGACTGACTTCTGGCGTCTCAGCCAGGTTTCTCAACTTGGTTTGTTAGTCTCCTAAGTTTTCTGTGAGTAGCTTTTGTTTTTTACCTCTTTGTTTTTAGCCTTTTGAGGGTTATAAGGGGAGGCAGCGACCCCATTATTGTTCTGGATTCCTGATAGATATACATTCAGGAATGACGGACATATAGGACCGTAAGCTATTTTTCTGGGGACTACAGGAGGCCTCTCTCACTTAGGAGGTTTTTCCTCCTCAGCAATCCTCGTTTTTAGTTTTTATGTTTTTGTATTTCGGGAGGTGATAAGGAAGCATTCCCCCTATTGTTATTGGACTGGCTCGAGGGAAATCAATTCCGATTGTTCGACCCCTAAGCAGGCTTTAGCGTTTCCATGGTTTTCTGATATTTCTACGTAGCCCGAGCTATCAACGTGAATGGTAAACTCGCCTGCTGGTACCTCGCCGTAAGTTGAGCTGTAACGGCTGACGATTTTTTTACTTCCAAGCTCAACCATTACTTCTTTCCCTTTTTTCAGATTAAACTGCTCAAATAGATGAGAGGGAATATTGGTTTCAATGTTACCAAATCGATCGAAGAAAGCTATCTCCCCTATCAATTTTCCTTTAGAAAAAAACGATTTTTGGTAAGGAAGTAGGGAAAGGTCTGATAATAGCAAAAATTCCCCTAATTTTTCTATTGGTGTTCCTTGGGATAAATAAGCACTCGCAGGAGCAAAAATATCCCTTCCGTGAAAGGTAGCGGTGGGTTGAGATAGGTAGAAAAAATCAGGGTTGTTAAGTTCAACTATGGATTTTATTTTTTCTTCCTCAATTATTAAAGTGAAAATTCCGTTATCCGGTCCTACAAAAAAGTAATGGCTTTCTGTTTCCAGAGCAATTGCCTTCCGCTCAGTCCCTACTCCGTAATCAACTACTACCAGAAATACGGTTTGTGGTGGAAAGTGGTTAAATGCTCGATAGAGAATATGCATTGCCTCTTTTGCATTGAAGGGCTCAATTTCATGGGTAAGGTCGATTATAGGAGAGCTCGGACTTATTCTTTTCATTATAGCTTTACATACTCCAACATAATAACTTTTAAGTCCCCAGTCGCTACTGAAGGCAATAAAACCCATTATCTTAACCCCTTCAATTTATAGTGTCTTGCAAGGTTCTTGCATAAAGTTTTCTATCTTCAGCAATTAACGGATGGTTTAAAAAGTTTTCATTGAGCTTTAGAAGCTTTCTTACTTCTTCCCATCCAGGATAAATTTCCTAATTCACCAAAGTGCTCTTTGAAAATTCGATAGTACATAAGTTCTTCTTTGCTGTTTAAAATCCACCCGTTGGGAAGGGTTTTTTCCTTCTGAAAGTCCCAATCAGTTATTTTTTCTTCAGCATGTTGAGAAAGTAGATCTTCTATACCTGCTCCTTTCCAAAACTTAACCTTGGTTCGCCAAAGGACTTCTTTGGGAAGAAGTCCTTCCATGGCTTTTCTCAGAATCCACTTCTCTGTTCCGTTTCTAATCTTTAGTTGGGGAGGGATTCGAAGAGCATAATCTACTACTTGGGGGCCAAGAAGAGGCACTTGAGCTACAATTCCATAGGCGGCTGCACTTCGGTCCACTCGCTGAAGAGCAGTGTTATGCAATCGACTTATAATATCGATCAATTCACCCGGTAAGGAGTCGATAGCAATTGATTTAAGATAACCATAACCACCAAAGAGTTCATCTCCTCCTTCTCCGGAAAAAACGCTGGTAACGTATTGGGATGCCGCTTGGGCTGCCAGGTAATTGGTAATACTTGATCGAACCAACCAAGCATCAAAAGATTCTAAGTGATATATAACCTGAGGAAGAACGTCTAATAGGGTATTAAAATCAACTACAATTTGGTGGTGTTTAGAATCAATAAAACGAGCTACTGTTTGAGCATATTCTAAGTCAGGCGCTCCCGGAAGACCAGCAGCAAAAGTGTGAAGCTCATCTACATATTGACCGGCCAAAGAAGCTAAAGTGCTCGAATCAAGCCCACCGGATAACCATGCCCCCGTATCGTTTCTCTTGACTCGTTTTTTTACCGATTGGTTAAGGAGATGATTTAATTCCCTGGCTATATTTTCTGGATGATCACTCAAGAAAGGTTTTTCTTCTAATTGAAAGTAGGGTTTTAACTGACCATTTATCAATCGGTGCCCTGGAGGAAACTCTCTAATATTTGTAGTAAAAGGGAGAAGCGCTTTTACTTCCGAAGCAAAAAACACGGTTTCCTCTTGTGGGAAAGCATAGTAAAGAGGAGCAACACCTAATTGATCCCGCTCAAGCAATATTCCCTGCTTGGTAACTTTACATCGAGCAAAATGGCCTTCCCCGGCTTCGTCTGCTATCTCTTTTTTTCTTAAAAGTTCGCGACTTTTTTCTGCTTGAGCTTCATTCCAGGTTATTCCCAAGGTAGCTCGAGCATGAGAGAAGACTGATTGTTCTTCTCCGCCTCGATGAGAAATTTTAGCCAACATTTGTTTTACCTGACAATCCTGATTAAGAGAAGTAACTCCAGCAATTCCTGCCATATCAAATCCTTCCATTTCTTTATTACCTATATTCGGTTATTTTATAATACCAATAAATAGGGAGTAAGACAAGCTGACTTGAAAAGTACCCAATAACATTATCAACTATTCTACCTGAGAAATAAAAATACAGAACTGTGGACTTTACAAAAAAGTTAACCTGTAACCCAAGTTGCACCATAAGTTCCAGAAATCAGCCTATATCAGGTCTTTTCTTTTGGGGATTCTCTTTTTCGGGTAACACGGATCAAAAGACTGATAAATCAGGAAATCATGAATTAATTGTAGTATAAAGTAGAGGGAATTTTCTGGTAAAAATTCGCAACTTGGGTTGAATTTTGTTTTCATTGTCATTTGCTGCGAAGCAGCATGGGGGTCTATCCTGAATAGTTGTTGGTTCAATATAAGTAGGTCTTTTTTTGTTTTTCATCTCTTTTAAGTGGAAAACGAAACCTGCTTGAGGCAAAAATGCCTCCTACCGATATATTCTGGATACCTCTTCCCATTTCGCTCATAAATTCCTGAAATACCTCTTTTTCTTTTATTTCCCCTTTTTCCTGAACAAAACTTAAACGATGAAGAGCATAAAGGCCAATTAAAAAGGCGAAAAGGAAGAGAAAATCCCAGTGTTCAAAAGAGAGAGTTTGAATAGTTAATTCTCTGGAGGGGCTGAACCAATTGATGGCAAAAGAAAGTTGCCTTACTGAAAAGAAGTCGGCCAGGTGCCCCCCCAGTAAAGGAGCTATCCCTAAAGCCAGGGAATTAATCAAATTGTAAGTAGTAAGATAAGAAGTGGCCTGACCTTTGGGGGCCAGTTTCATTCCAATGTTACCACAGGCCAAGGTAGTGCCGGCAGTAGCAATACCCAGAAAAAGGTGGATTATAATCAGAAGGGGAAGGGTAAAAACATGTTTTTCGGGAAAGGTGGTGAAAGTCCAGGCAAGGAGAGTAGCCAAGAAAATTGGTCCGCTTATTGTAAGCACTGACTTGTTAGAAAAGCGATCGGAGAATCTTCCCCATAGCCGAAAAGAGATAATGCTGGCAGTTTGACTTAAAGCCGATAATAGGATAACCAGCGTCATGCTGTATTCTAACCTTATTAGAAGATACACAGTGAAAAAAGGAACAGCTAAGTTAAAAGCAAAATGCCAGGAGCCGGAAAACCAGAGCAACTTTCGAAAGTTGAGGTCTTGAAAGGGAATGGAAAAAAGTTGCTTGAGATTAAAATGACTGGAAGTAGATTCCATCTTGGGCTCCGGTGGGAGAGAAAGATAGTAAGCACTCGCGAACCCTGCCAGAGCACCTGCCAAAAAAAGAATAGAATAACCTAAAATGGAAACTTCGGGAAAAAGTTGTTGCCATTGGTCGAGGAAAAAGCCAGCTATTAAACTCAAAACTAAAGCTACAGCATAAGAGAGTGCCATTCGGCCGGAAAAAAACGATCCCATAATGTTTTCTGGAATAAGGTCTCTCATCCAGGGAGACCAGCTACTGGAAACGATAGAGTTACACAGGGCATGGAGAATAAGAAAGACTATTAGGGCACTTATCCTCATTTGGGGAGGAAAAAGTAGAGGAATAAGAGCTAAAAGGATCAGGAAAATACGGCTAATAAAAGCTCCTATCACACAAATAAATTTCCTTCTTCGGGTTTTTTCTACCAGGATAATTCCTAAAATTTGTGCCAACTGCATAAAGGCCGGAATGGCAGCCAGTATTCCAATAAAGAAGTTAGAGGCACCTAAAAGGAGAGCAAAATTTACCAAAAAGGCTCCGCCAGTCAGAGTAACCATAATTTGACTGGCCACTCCGTCTTTAACTACTGCCTGGAGCCCTTTCTCGATCTCCTGGCTGGTCAAAGTGCTCTTGGGTTTTAACTTACGATTAAACAACCTGGGGTAGGTCAGGAAATAGAACTTAAACTGTCTTTTTAACCGGTCTGGAAGATTAAAGGTTTCCATAAACTTAGTTATATCAGAAAATCTGATTAATTCAAGCACTTTTATAGTATCCCGCAAAATCTGTTAAGCTACTAAAACTTTAGAAAGCAAATTGCGTCGGAAGTTAAAAAAATAGGGCATCGCCCACTGAGGAAGTGCCTTCCTTGCTCAGTTGTATTCATCTTTTCAAGCTTTTAGTCTTTCGGGGGGTTATAAGGGGGGCGGAGCCCCCATTACTGAGGAATGTCTTTCTTCCTCAGTTGCCTTTGTTTTTTTCTTTGTTTTTAGTCT
>JASGLU010000037.1 GCA_030156825.1 Candidatus Atribacteria bacterium
CCGTCGAGGGAGAGGGGAAAAACTGAGTCTCCCGCATTTTTTCTCCCTCCCCTGGAGGGAGGGAGCGAGAGGGAGGGGGAAGTTGCTGAGGAAAAGTATCTTGAAGGTTCATAAGGGGGAGTCCTTTTCCCCCTTATAGTAGGAAGTGTTCTTCTTCCTCAGTAAGTATTTGTCTTTTTAAGCTTTTATCTTTTCGGGGGGTTTAAGGGGGGCGAAGCCCCCATTATTGCCGTTTACAGGATAAAAGGTGGAAAAAGAGTAAATCAGGTTAAGAAGGATTTCGAAATTCCTGAGAACAAATATAATCAGCACATTTTTTAAAAGCTTGAGCTCGATGACTCAGACGGTTCTTAACCGTAGGACCAAGTTCTGCCAGAGTTTTTCCAAAGGGGGGTAAGATGAAAATAGGGTCATAACCAAACCCCTCAGTCCCCCTGGGTTCGAGAGAAATTTCTCCTTCACAGATACCCTGGAATAACTTTTTTCCTCCCTCCCAGACTAAGGCTACCACACATACAAAGCGAGCCGACCTTCTCCCGGAAGGCACCTCTTGCAAAAGCTCAAGAATCCGGGCGTTTTTACCTTGAGCAGAGGCCAACTCTCCTGCAAAGCGGGCTGAATAAAGGCCAGGTGCTCCCTCCAAAACATCGATTTCAAGGCCTGAGTCTTCTCCCAAAACAATACCACCCAAAGCCTCAAACCCAGCTTGCGCCTTGAGCAAGGCATTTTCAGCATAAGTTTGGCCGGTCTCCTCAACCGGGGTTATCCGCGACTGACGATAAGCGCTTTCCAACTTAAAACGATAAGGGGAAAGAATTTCCCGAACTTCTTGCAACTTACCCTGATTTTGAGTAACTAAGTATAGAGTGAGGCTCACGGTAACCCCTGAGGAAAGAGTTCCTTTTGCAGGTTTATGATTTCTCCAATCCCCTTTTCCGCTAAAGCCAATAATTGATTTAGAGTCTCTCGAGAAAAAGGGTTTCCTTCGGCCGTACCCTGGATTTCCACCAGTTTTCCCTGACCGGTCATAACCACATTCATATCCACCTGGGCAGAGGAATCTTCGTCAAAGTTGAGGTCCAGCAGCTCTTGTCCATTTACTACTCCTACGCTGACAGCGGCTAAAAAATCTTTGACCAGAGACTTTTGCTCTAAAATTCTCCGTTCTATACATCCCCAAAGGGCATCGACCAAAGCAACGAATGAGCCGGTTATAGCCAGAGTGCGGGTACCCCCATCAGCTTGGATCACATCACAGTCAATCAGAATACTACGTTCCCCTATTTGTTCTAATCGCACCACCGACCTTAAAGCCCGACCGATAAGTCGTTGGATTTCCTGAGTCCGACCCCCAATTCTTCCTTTTACCGAATCGCGAATGTTTCTGGTAGTGGTAGCCCGTGGAAGCATTGAATATTCAGCACTAATCCAGCCTTGACCACTCCCACGCAAAAAAGGTGGTAATCGATCTTCAATGGTAGCGGAACACACAATCCGGTTGTTACCCGCTTCTATTAATACTGAGCCCTCAGCATATTTAAGATAATTTTTTACTACTTTAATGGGCCTGAGCTCATCTGTACCACGTCCATTACGCCTTACCGGACCGTTCTTTTTTTGGTCTTTGTTCAAAAAACGGCTTAACTCTTGAAAACTATCGAATTTTGGCAAAGAGTTGTTCATTCCTTTCCAAAGGTTCTGAAATGTCTATATGACCACATAACGTGGTTCTTTCCTCCCCTTCAATCAAGATCTTTACCCGCTTAACCTGGTCGAGGGAAGTAAAGGTATTCACCAAAGAAAAAACGCTCAAAACCTCCTGGGTTGTGCCTCCCGACTGGTTTTCAGCCATTTCCTCGCTTAAATCAATATATAAAAATCCATTCTCTAAGAAAACCGAGTTCAGACGGGTTCCAGCAGGAATTGGATTATAAAGAGAGGGGTCAGCTGGTCCCTTCAGCAGCTCTTCAGCTATATGTGATAAAAATCGCTCATCTTGGACAATTTCCCTATCTTCCCCTACCAAACCGCTAAACTCAAGGTCGGTGAAAAAAAGAGTGACCTTGACCTTGTTCGGTTCAGCCCCGGGCAAAGGGGAAGGAATTGGGATTTCGGTAGTAGGTACAATCGGAGAGCTATCCTGGGGAGGAGTAGGTTCTGTCCGCCCCCTCATAATTAACTCTGCTCCATATACTACTGCAAAAAAGAGAGCCATGCCGGTTAAGACATATAAAATAGCTTGTAAGGTTGCTCTTCTGCTTTTTTTTCTCCGCTTTCGAGGTTGTTGTTCCATAAATTAGTTTTCCTCCAAAAATTCCCGCAGAATCTGACTATTTTGAAAATCCTTAATTGCTTCTACTATACCTGCCACTATTTTATCTTGATAGGCCGGGGAAGCTAAGTTTTTAGCCTCAGTAGGATTGCTTAAAAAGCCTACCTCTAATAAGCAAGCTGGGAAACGCAAGCCCCTAAGCACAACCAGGGGAGCGGTTTTAAGCCCTCGATTTTTCTGATTGGTTTGACCGGTAATATTTTGCGCCAGGAGATCACCTAATTCCATACTGGGTTTCAGGCTGCCATAGTGGTAAGCGGAAAGTAAGGTATTGACCATAGAATTTTGAGAAGAGCCGTTCGTCTGAAGTAAAGCGGTATTTTCCCGGCTGGCTACCTCTTCTGCGCTCTCTCCTGAATACCTACCCGATCCGGCAAAAACTTCTACTCCAGCTGCTTCTTGTCTGGGAGCAGAATTACAATGAATACTAAGAAAAACGAAGGGGTTGCGCTGGTTAGCCACTCGAAATCTCTCCTCCAAGGTGGGATAGGTATCAGCAGAACGGGTAAGATATACCTGAAAGCCAGCTGCTTCTAAAGCTTGTTTCAGCTTAAGGGAAATCTGCAAAACTATATCTTTTTCCCGGTAGCCGTTTTGAACGCAACCAGGGTCTTTGCCACCGTGCCCCGGGTCAATAACCACTACCCGGGTATTTACCGGTTCCAACTTAGCGGTTATTTCTTTCTCAGCAGTCGGCATTGGCCTGACAGTTGGGCTCACCGGCGTCTGGGGAGTTACCTGTGCCGGAGGAGTACTTGGAGGCAACACTACTTCCATCTGGCTAAGAGCATAGATATCCAGAAAAATACGGGGTTGATCACCTGCTAATACTCCCTTTTCCACCCGAATCGGCACTTTGGTTTTGATTGCCACCTTAGTCTGCTGTTCCTGGGGGGTAAGCAAAATATTCACCACTCGCGAATCGTCTATCGTAAGCGGACTTAAAACCCCGGGAGCTACTTGACAGTTGTTTAAGGTAAGGGTGATGGTTTGCCGACTGGAGTCTACCACCAGGTTGTGTTCGGGGGCTCGAGGAGAAAAATCAAAAGTAACCCTGGTCTTCATCTCATCTTGATAAGAAAAGAAACGCACCCCTCGAAGGGTTATCCCGAAAGAAGGAGAAGGAAGGATGGTAGGGGAAGGAGAGACTCTCGGCTCTTCCCTTTCTGTCGGTTTCGGGGTAGAGAGCAGCTGAACCGATAGAGGGAAAAGCTGGTTTAAAAGAGAAAGAGAAATAAATACAGTATGATCTTCCAGAAGCACTTCCCCTACGATAGGCATTCGGGTATCATCATTTCCTACGGCTTCTCCTTTGTCCAAAGACAGAGTCCAGGTTTTTCCCCCAAAACCAAGGTTTATCTTTTCCATGATAGGAGAGTAGTAAGCAATCCCTCCTATTTCTCGAAACAGATCTTCTACTGCAACAAACGGTTGGTTGCGTACTACCTTAACTGAGGCTTCCACTACCAAAGACTCCCCTTTTATTCGAACTTCTACCTGGGCAAAAACCACCACCGAACAAAATAAAATTAGAAAAACAATGGTTGCCCCAAGGAGAAAAGACTTCGCTTTAGAAAGGAGAAATGTTTTCTGAGTCCTCATCATTCACCTGGAAATTATCATTATCACTTTCAATGTCTTCTAAGTCACCGGTTACCTTATCCCGGTCATCTTCGCTACCCTCAAAAGAATAAGGAGTTTGATCTATCTTTTGATAAAAATCATCGGTAAAGTCTTTTACTTTTTCTTGGTTGTTATCTCCTCTCGGAGAGCTAAGAAATTGAATATTTTGAGCTCGAATTTCGTAGCTAATTCTGCGGGTTCCATCCCGTCCCTCCCAGCTATTAGATCGAAGTTCGCCCACCACTGCCACCCGGTTACCCTTATGAAGATACCGGGCACAGGTTTCTCCTAACCGGGACCAGGCCACCACCGGAACAAAAGTTGTATCTTCTACCAAACCATCTTTTCCTTGATAACGCCGATTTATAGCAATACTAAAACGACACACGGCAGTGCCCTGAGAGGTATAACGAAGATCCGGATCCCGGGTAAGATTACCAATTCCAAAAAAACAGTTTATATTGCCTGCCATTTGACTATACGCTCCCTTTCATTTTATTAAAAATTTTTTCCTTTCACAACTATTTATTTCTAACCAGGTATTTTTATAAAGTTTACCACACTAACTCGATAGGTCAAAAGGAAATATTGACGAACATTGGTTTTTATTTTTAGCTTTTTATGCCTTTCAGGGGAATACTCCCCTTATGGTTCTGGCTCTGCGGCGAGTCGGTCCACCAAAGATTGGCTGTTCGAACTTTTATAGTCCTCTATAGTGCCAGCGTCGCAGTGGCGGGAAAGCTCGGGGTCAACCGGTAAACAACCCAGAAAAGGAATACCAAGTTCAGACGAGATTTCCTTTCCTCGAGGTTCCCCAAAAGGAAAAATTTGCTGACCACAGTTGGGGCAAGTCAAAAAACTCATGTTTTCTACCAAACCTAAAATCGGCTTATTCAATTGATGAACCATACTAATGGCTTTCTTCACAATCAATAAAGCTAAATCTTGGGGGGAAGAAACAATTACCACTCCTTGGAGGGGAATACTTTGCATAACCGTAAGGGGTACATCTCCCGTTCCCGGAGGCAAATCAAGAATTAAAACCTCCGATTCCGACCATATCACTTCGTCCCAAAATTCCTGGATAGCTTTGCTCAAAAGCGGCCCTCGCCAAATAACTGGCTGATCTGGCCTTTCTAAGAGAAGATTGATGGAAATAATCTCAATCCCTAATTTTTTGCTTCTCACCGGAATAATCCCCGGATTACCCATCTCGGGTTTCTGCTCTACCACGCCAAACATGGTAGGAATACTGGGGCCGGTAATATCGGTATCCATAAGACCTACCTTTTTCCCCCGACGAGCCAGTTCCACCGCCAAAAGAGAAGCCACCGAACTTTTCCCCACTCCACCTTTGCCACTCATAACTGCTATTATCTTTTCCACCGAACTATATTTACTCATCGCTACTCTCCTTTTCTCCCAGATAGATAGATTTGCATTCCCTAAGCCGACCACCAAAAAACCAGATTCTATGGGCAATCAGTTATAAACATTAATTATATTGAAATTTTAAAATCCGGGTAAAATTATATTTAATAACCCCCCCACCAGTAAAGCTAAGGTAACCATAATTCCGGTAGCCTGGAGAAGCCTCTTCCCACCCAGCTCCCGCAGGATTATCACAAAAGTGGCCACACAGGGGAAAAACATAGCCAACATTACACTCGCTATAACCAGCTGCTTTATCGAGAGCCCCAGAGGAAGAAGTAACCCCATAGCCAGGTCTTTACGCAAAAAACCCAAAAATAAAACCAAAATAGCTTCTCCGGGTAACCCCAACCACTGGGAAAGAGAGGGACCAATCTTTTCAGCCAAAACCGAAAAAACCTGAGTGGTATAAAGAAGGTTTACTCCTAACACTCCCAAAAAAACAATAGGAAGAGCTTCTCTTAAAAAGCCGCGGGCTCTCATCCATAGTTTAGAAATTACCGCTCGGGGATAAGGTAAACGATAAGGGGGAATTTCTATCACCAGAGCTGGCCGGTATCCAGGAACCGCCCGCTTGAGAATCAAGGCGACAGTCAACCAGACCAAAAAAAGGATAAAATACACTAAAATTACCGGACCAATACCAAAATCACCCAGTACTCCCACAATGAGAGCCTGCTGGGCAGCACAGGGAACCGCCACTGATATCAGAGTAGCTACAATAAATCGTTCTATCTCGCTTTCCAAAACCCGGGTAGCTAACACTCCCGGAACATTACATCCCAGACCAAGCAAGGTGGGAACAATGGCATATCCATGCAGCCCAAAGCGGTGAAAAACTCCATCGAGCAATACTGCCAGTCGGGGAAGATAACCCACATCTTCCAGAAGACCTAAAACCAGATAAAAAGCTAAAATGTAAGGCAAAACCACCCCCAGGGGAATATAAACTCCGGTAGATAAAACTCCCAGAGACTCTTCCAGACTGATAGCTCCTTCAATTTTTTGTCCAATTAAAATATTTTGCAGGAAAGGGGAAAAGGATAGAAACTGATCGATTCCCTCCAACAAGGGAAGATAAAGCCAATCGAAAAGAGGACCAAAAACATAGTTAATTATCCCCTCACCAATCAGACGAACCAGAAAAAAGCTCCCCAGCAAGACCCCTATTCCAATGAACAGTCCTCCCACTGGGGAAATGGTAGCTCGGTAAAGGAGGTCCACCCAGCCTGTTTTTCGGTAGGAAAAGAACTGGACCTTTTCAATTAAGTTGCCAATTTCCTCCCAGCGCTTTTCATGGTCTTGGGGAACCAAATGAGGAACTCGGGCTTGCTCCAGGGCCTGCAGCAATTCTTTAATCCCTTCTCCGGTAGTGGCCACCACCGGAATAGTGGGCACCCCCAAGGCTTCTTCTAAAGCTTTGAGGTCTATTTCAACCCCCCGCTTTTTGGCTTCATCCCACATGTTTAAAACTAAAATCATGGGTTTCCTTTTTTCTAAAAGTTCAAAGGTAAGGTAGAGATTGCGCTCCAAATTGGTGGCATCCACTACATTTACTATTACATCTCCCTCTTCAATCAATTTTTCCGCAATTCTTTCTGCCTCGGCATCGGCTAAAAGGGCATAAGTTCCTGGCGCATCAATTAGTTCAAACCAAGAACCATTTTTTTTAACCGTGCTTTTTAGATAGTCAACGGTGGTACCGGGATAATTAGAAGAAACGGCATAAGTCCCACTCAATTGAGTAAAAATAACACTTTTCCCCACGTTGGGGTTGCCAGCTAAAACTATCTTTTTTGCTCGGAAGGCTCCACTATCACCTTCTGCGCCATCCCCCTGCCCAGAGCCAACTCCTGATTTCCCACCCGAACTACCACCGGCCCCTGGGCGGGCAGAGAACTCATTTTGATGACTTTTCTTCCTGGAAAAATTCCCATAATCCATAACCTCTTTGTTACCCCCTGACCACCATTAATCGCCACTACCGTCCCCTCCTGCCCAGACATCATCTCCACCAAAGATACCCGCCTTTTTTGCAATTAAACCACACTGCCTTCCCCATGAAATTGAAAATCATTATCATATCACAAGCAAAAATTTATCGGCAGTCCTTACACAAACCGTAAAAATATATCTGGTGAGATTGGATGGAAAAATCATACTTGTCACCCAATTTCTTTTCCAGCCGATTCAAAAATTCATGCTCCTCTCCCACCAGCTCACTGTAATCTACCGCTTTTCCGCATCGAGTGCAAACTAAATGGTGATGGTGTTTGGCCGGGGAAATCCGGGCCATTTCATAGTGTTCTTTCCCATCACCAAAATTTAGCCGATGCAGAAGACCCATTTGCGAAAGTAAATCTAAATTGCGGTATACGGTAGCCATCCCTACTTTTCTTCTTTTCTTCCGTAAGAGAATGTACACCTCTTCTGCTGAAAGGTGTTTTCTTTTCTCTTCGAAAATATCTATGATAGCCTGACGGCAAGGAGTCATTCTCTTATTAAAACGGTTAAATTGCTTTTTCCACTCTGCTTTCATCGTCTTACTCACTCATGAAAATTTTGAGAATGATTATCAATATCTAAATTAGGATATCATTAATGAGTTCACCTGTCAACAAGAGGTGAGGCTGTTTGAAAACGATACTATCTAAGGCTGAGTGGAGCAATGAGGTTTAAACCAATAATAGAGGGAAAAATAAAAATGCTCCTATAATAAGTTGACACGATCATGCCCTGGTAAAAATCTGCAATTTGGGCTAACAAAATAATTCTACTTGATATATGATATTCAGCAGTAGAACCAAATTGAAAGGAGAAGGGATATTATGTCCAGCTTTGTTCAGGAGTTTAAAAAATTTATCAAGCGAGGAAATATTCTTGACCTGGCAGTGGGGATTGCTATTGGCGGTGCTTTCGGGGCTCTGGTCCAATCTTTGGTTGCAGATATCATTATGCCACCTGTCGGCCTTCTTTTGGGAGAAGTAGATTTTTCCAACCTTTTTGCAACCCTAAAAGCAGGTACCGAACCGGGGCCATATCTCACCTTAGCTCAGGCGAAAGAGGTAGGAGCGATAACCATCAACTACGGTTTGTTCCTCAACCATCTGATTTCTCTCCTGATCATTGGTCTTTCTCTCTTTTTGGTAGTACGACTTATCAACCGACTAAAAGAACCCCCAAAGGCTCCAGCTCCCACTACCAAAGAATGCCCTTATTGTCACACCAACATTCCTCTTCCTGCCGTTCGTTGTCCTAACTGTACTTCCCAGTTATAATTCAAGTTGCACCACGAGTTCCAGAAATCAAGCTATATCAAGCCTTTTGTTTTGAGGATTATCATTTACGGGTAACACGGATTGAGGAGTTGATAAACCAGGGGGTTGATAAGGGGGGCAGCGCCCCCATTACTGAGAAATGTTTTTCTTCCTCAGTTGTTTTTATCTTTTTTAGTTTTTCCTTTAATCTTTATCTTTTAATCTTTGTTTTTGGGGGTTATTAGGGGGGTATTTTCCCCCTGATAGTCGGGGTTATAAGGGGGGCAGCGCCCCCATTACTGAGGAATGTTTTCCTTCCTCAGTTGTTTTTATCTTTTATGTTTTTTTTGCCTTTCGGGGGGTTATAAGGGGGGCAGCGCCCCCATTATAGCTTTAGCTCCCCTTTTAATTTTTCTATCAAAAGCCGGGGAGCAAGTTTGCTCTGCAAACTCAAAACCCGCCTCTGGCTCTGTTTGAGAGCCTGGCGGTCTCCCAAGGCCTGAGCCTGAAAGAGAAGGCCAAAGCTGGGAGGCAAAGATACCCCTTCTTCTCCCCCGGTCAGAGGTAGTTGAACCGATGGTTCAGCTATCAATTGAATAAAGCGCCCCTGATTACGTCCCCCTTTATGAAGTTGGCCGGTAGAGTGAAGAAAGCAGGGACCATAACCATAGGTTACCGCTACCCGATACCGGTTTCGTAAAAGAAGAGAAAGTTCTGATAGCTGGGCCTCAATATCGTGAGCGTAAGGGCAAAAAGCCTGAATGCTTAAATATTCAGGAGGAGCAAGAGACTCCAGAAACTTATTTACTGCTTCTTTCAAAGAACCAGCCGGCTCATCTATCCAAACTTTAACCTGCTCCTCCTCCACCGTTGGTGGTTCTTCTTCAAAAGAAGGTCGGTTTTTAAACTTCTCTATCATCTCCCGGGTAATAATCTTAGTAGATTCCACATCGGGCTGGTCAAAGGGGTTAATCCCCAAAATGTGACCGGCTACGGCAGTGGCCATCTCCCAGATAAAAAGTTGCTCGCCCAAAGAATAAAAATCAGTCAGTCTCAAACTGAGAAAAGGCTGGTGGGCACGTTTTAGACTGTCTTTCAAGTCAAATAGCTGCTCTTGTCCTTTTTCTATAAAGATGAATGCCCGGTCTTCTCCGTATTGGGAGGCATCTCCCGGGGGCTCAGTAACTACTGGTACAATCCCTTTTCCCTCTTTGCCAGTGCTTTCTGCTATTAACTGTTCTAACCAATCACCAAAGCTACTAAGGGAAGAGGGAGCAAAAAGGAAGGTAGCTTTATCCCTTCCCTGACGGGCCAATTCTCCCAAAAAAGTCCCGATTAAAAAGGCCGGGTTTTTATTTAATTCCCACTCCTGGCTAACCTGAGCCGCAGCCTGAGCTCCATCCAACAATCGTTCCAGGTCAAGCCCCAAAATAGCCGCTGGCACCAAACCAAAATAAGACAGGGCAGAATAACGGCCACCTATCTCCGGATTGTTTAAAAAAATGTGTGCAAACTGATATTTCTCTCCTAATTTCTGGAGATAACTCCCCGGGTCAGTAATAGCTATAAAGTGTTCTCCCGCCTTTTTCCCTATTTCTGCACTTAGTTTCTGGTAAAAATAATAAAAAAAGGTCAAAGTCTCGAGCGTCTTTCCTGATTTAGTAGAAACTATAAAGAGCGTCTCCCCGAGAGGTGCCTCCTTCTCGGCTGCCAAAATGGATTCCGGATGGGTGCTATCCAGTACCGAAAGGGGTAAAAATCCCTCTTTAGCCCCAAAAATTTGGCTGAACATTTTCGGGGCTAAACTTGAACCCCCCATTCCCAAAAGTAAAGCCCGGCTAAAGCCTGCCGCTTTTAACTGGCTCGCCCACTGTTCAAGTCTTGGTAGCTCGTGCTTCATCTCTGCTTGAATATTCAACCATCCTAATCGATTAGTAATCTCTTCCGGATAAGGTTTCCACAGGGTATAGTCTTTGCTCCAAATCCGAGAGTTAACTTTTTCCCGATTTAATCTATCCAGACGATTCCAAATATCTGTCTCATAGTTGCCTAAAAATACCTCTTCCAACTTAGTAGAGTTCATAGTTCCACCCCCATTTTATCCTTGCCAGTGGAAAGAAGAGGCAGGGTGATACTGCCCGGCCAAAAGCTCTTTCCCTTTTTTTATCTCTTCTTCGCTCCAGGAGGAAATTTTTATCTCTTCTGCCCATTCCTCGGTCATAATTTCCAAAAAAAGCTGATACAAATCCTGCCGAGAAGGTACTTTGTCTAAAACTTCATCCAGAGCTAACAGGTTCTGGTCCAACTCTTTTTTTATTTTCTCCTTATCCTTAAAACAGGCAGCAATTTTCTCCCGGTTAACCGATAACATCAACGATCCCTGAAAAAGGATTCTGTTTTTACCTCTTGCCTGAGCTACGCCAACCACCTTTTTCCCTCCCACTTTAAGTTCGTGGGCCATGCTCAGGGAAAAACAATAAGGAGAGGCCAGATACTGGTCGTCTTTCTTACCAAATTCGGCCTCCAGACCCAGACTATACAAAACGCGGACCAAAAGGTTTTGAACTCTCTGGTAGGACAAACGAGGATTCAGGGGAAAAGCGCTCGTCTGGGCAAAACTAAAGGTGACCTCCCGCTGATGAAGAATAGCCCGGCCACCAGTTGGACGGCGAACCAGAGGTATATTTCTTTTCTCAATGGAATAACGATCAAGGTCAGTCGTTTTTTGAAATCGACCTATCGATAAAGTTTCCTCTGACCACTCAAAAAAACGCCAGGTAGCATCCCCGAGGGGTAAACTATTTTCTTCCAATAAAACCATATCCCGGCTCATATTCTCAAACCCGGACAGAGGAGGGTCAAAAATAACCCGGAGCTTGCTCATCAACTTTTTTCGATAAATTCCTGATAGTCCTTGCTCCCCCAAAGAGAGTCAAAATCTGCTTCGTTGGCAGGTTTTATTTTACAAATCCATCCCTCTTCATAAGGACTCTGGTTAATCAACTCTGGCTTTTTTTCCAGTTCTTGATTCACTTCTCTTATCTCTCCGCTAACCGGGGCATAGAGATTGGATACCGTCTTAATCGACTCGATATCTCCCATCCGATCCCCGACTCGTATTTGAGTCCCTACCTGGGGTAATTCTACGAATACCACATCCCCCAGCTCGTTTTGGGCATAATCGGTTATTCCACAAACCACTATTTCTCCTTCTTTTCTCAGCCATAAATGGTCTTTAGTGTACTTAAGATTATCTGGAATATTCATCACTTCTTCCTCCTCTCATACTGGATTGATACCAGTTGATACCTGATTAACATCAGTTTAACTCAAAAAAGGAAGAGGGACCATTCGTGCTTTCAATTTTTTCTTGGAAGCTAGAATGTACAACTCCTCTACCAATTTATCTTGAGCGCTACTAATAAACCCCATCGCCAAATTTTTTTTCAAAGTAAAAGAATAATTCCCGCTGGTTACATAACCACAGGGGAGCCCGGCCACATTGTAAATAGGGTAGCCCCACCGAGGTATACCTTTGCCCTCAACTTCCATCCCTATCAGCTTTTTTTTGGAACCCAGTTTCTTTTCCAAAACCAAAGGGGGTTTCCCTATAAAATTTTCCTTTTTCCAGTCAATTAACTTTTCTTTACCCAACTCAAGCGGGGTTACGGTCTCGTCCATTTCCCGACCGTATAGCGGGAAGCCAGCTTCAAAACGTAAAAGGTCTCGCACCCCAAAACCGCACCAACTAAATCCCTGGCCGGTTAAAAAAGAGCTTAACTTTAAAAAGAAATCCTCTCCCTCTTCCCTTAAAAAAAGTAGTTCCAGGCCATCCACTCGAGAAAAAGCCATCCGTGATACTCGCACTTTTATACTATTGTATTCCACCCAAGTCCCCTCAAACCGGGACAAAAGTGAAAGAGATTGATTAAAAAACTGAGAGATTGCTTCCTGGGTGTAAGGTCCCTGAACCGAGAGTAAAAGAAATTCGGGGGTAAGGTCCCTGACCGTTACCGAAAACCCCCCTGCTTGCACCTGAGTTTGCAGCCAGTTGAAAACTCGCTCTCTTGCTTCTGAGTTAGTAGTAAGCAACCATTCTTCTTCGCCATCACGGGAAAGGAAAGGCATATCGATTATTCCTCCCCTTGGGTTAAGGAAAAAAGTAACTTTTCCTCTTCCCCGAGCCACCTTTCCCCAGGTGTTAGAGGTAGTAAATTCCAAGAAAGGAACAGCATCTTTACCTGAAATCAAAAACTTACCCAAATGGGAAATATCAAACATCCCACCCCGGTTACACAGGGTGAAGTATTCTTCTCGAATACTTCGGTAAAACAATGGTACTTCCCAGCCAGCAAATAACCCCATCCGGGGGTTTAAGCTTCGGTGGAAGCTATCCAGAGGTAACTTTTTAGCCGCTATTGTCTGAGGCCTCCTTAAAACATATGAAGTGATTTTTCAAACACGCTTTCAGCCGCTTCCATCAAACTTTCAGCCAAAGTGGGATGGGCATGGATGGTAGAGGCTATTTCCTCAGGAGTGCATTCCAGTGCCATGGCCAGGCTGGCCTCGGCTATCAAATCCGAAGCATGAGGACCAATTATATGAACTCCCAAAACTTCTTCTGTTTTGGCACAAGCTACTATTTTAACCAAACCTTCAACTTCTCCTTCAATTAAAGCTTTACCACATGCCCGGAAAGGAAATCTGCCTATCGCCACCGAATAACCTTTATCTTTGGCCTCTTCCTCGGTCAAACCCACCGAGGCAATTTCGGGCGAAGAAAAAATACAGTTGGGAATCACCCGGTAGTCAATTTTTTTATTTTCTCCTTTGATATTGCTCACTGCCACTTCCGCTTCTTTATAAGCAACGTGAGCCAAAAGATACTGTCCGTTCACATCGCCGGGAGCATAAATCCAGGGCACCGAAGTCTGCAGGGAAGAATTAACCTTCACCAGTTTTCCTTCAAGTTCTATCCCTGCCTGTTCCAGTCGCAGTCCCTGCACTCGTGGAACCCGACCGGTGGCTACCAAAACATAATCTCCCTCAACTGTCTTCTCTTCTCCCTCTTGCTCAAAAGTAACTCCGAGAACATGGTTTTGCTCTTGAATTGCCTTTACTCGCGCCGGACAATAGATTTCCATTCCCCTCTTGGTTAAAAGTTCAGTTAGCAGGTCGGTTACCTCCCGGTCAACCGGCGGTAGTATTTTAGGCATCATTTCTACCACTGTAACCTTGCTACCCAAACCCTGATAAATACTGGCCATTTCTATTCCAATGACTCCCCCACCAATCACTACCATTTTTTCTGGAATTTGGGGCAGCTCTAAGGCGGTTTCACTATCGATGACTTTCTCCAAATCTGCTCCCGGAACAGGAAGAAAAGCACTCTCAGAACCCGAGGCTAACAGGATAAACTTCCCTTTTACCTCTTCTGTTACCTTACCCTCCTGTTCTATCTGAATGGTTCTATTATCCAGAAAAGAAGCAAAGCCAGGTAAAACTTCTACTCCAGCCTTTTTCAAAAGCAGCCGAACACCTCCGGTAAGTTGCTTAACCACCCGGTTTTTTCGATTTTGAGCCCTTTGCCAATCAATACCCTCAAATTTGGCCTGAATGCCAAATTCATCTGCCCTTTGCACTAACTGGCTTACCTGGTGTGCTTTAAACAGGGCCTTAGTAGGGATACACCCCCGGTTAAGACAGGTTCCTCCTAAATCTCTGGCTTCCACCAAAATTACTTTTAATCCCTTTTGAGCTGCTCGAATAGCCCCGGCGTAACCAGCCGGCCCTCCGCCAATAACAATTAAATCTGTTTCCCTCATCAGTCCATCCTCCAGTGAGCAATATTATTCAGAATTCTGCAAATAACGAGCTATCGCTCGGGCTGATTTCTTACCCGCACCCATAGCTGAGATAACGGTAGCTGCTCCAGTTACAATATCTCCCCCAGCAAATACCCCCGGAATAGAAGTAGCTCCGGTTTCCGGGTCAGATTCAATATACCCCCAGCGGTTAAGTTTTAAACCAGGTACGCTGTCCAAAAAAACCGGGTTAGGTCCTTGACCAATAGCAACTACCACCGTATCAATTGGAATAACAAACTCCGATCCGGGAATAGGTATTGGCCGTCTTCTTCCCGACTCATCAGGTTCACCCAATTCCATCTGAATACATTCTATACCGGTTATCCATCCATTCTCATCCCCTTGATACCTGACTGGATTAGTGAGAATGATACAGTTAACCCCTTCTTCTTCGGCCCGTTCCACCTCTTCCACTCGGGCCGGCATTTCTTTTTTAGTTCTTCGGTATACCAAACAAACTTCCTCGGCCCCCAACCGAATAGCGGTACGGGCCGAGTCCATAGCTACGTTTCCCCCCCCAATCACCGCTACCCGGCGACCAATTTTGATCGGAGTATCGTATTCAGGAAAACGGTAGGCTCTCATCAGGTTGGAACGAGTCAGAAACTCGTTAGCAGAATAAATACCGTTTAAGTTTTCTCCCGGGAGGTTTAAAAAAGAAGGTAATCCCGCCCCAGTCCCCACAAAGAAAGCGGCAAAACCTTCGTCTCTCAAATCATCTAAAGTAATGGTTTTACCCACTACCACACTCAGCTCGAGTTCCACCCCTAAAGACTTCACATAATCAACCTCTTGCAAAACAATAGATTTAGGAAGACGAAATTCGGGGATACCGTATACCAGCACTCCTCCCGGAGCATGAAGTGCCTCAAAAATAGTAACCGCATATCCCATTTTGGCTAAATCACCAGCACAAGTTAGCCCGGCCGGGCCAGAACCGATAACCGCTACTTTTTTACCCTGAGAACTTACCGAAGGTGGAGGTTTCACTCCCTGCTCCCGCTCGTAATCAGCTAAAAAACGCTCCAGATAACCAATGGCAACTGGTTCTCCTTTTTTCCCCAGAATACATTCTTGCTCGCACTGGGTTTCCTGAGGACAAACCCGTCCACAAATAGCCGGCAAACTATTTTTCTCTTTTATCTTGGCAATTGCCTGGTCCAACTTTCCTTCAGCCAGCAAACCAATAAAAGCCGGAATATCGATTTCCACTGGACACCCCTTAACACATTTGGGCTTTCGGCACTGCAGGCACCTTTGGGCTTCTTCTATCGCTTGTTCCGGGGAAAGCCCGAGAGGAACTTCATCAAAGTCTTTAGTCCGATCTGCAACCGAACGCCCGGGCATCTTGGGACGACCTAAAAAATTAGCGCGTGGCATAATGGGATTCCTCCTCCGCTTTCTTTAGTTCCCATTCTTCCAGGGCCCTTTTCTCTTCTTCCAAGTAGATTCTCTGTCGGGCCTGGAGCTCATCGAAATCAACCTGGTGTCCATCAAAAACCGGTCCATCTACACAGGTGAACTTACACTCACCTCCAACCGTAACCCGGCAACAGCCACACATACCGGTCCCATCCACCATAATCGGGTTTAAACTCACCAAAGTAGGAGTCTGATACTTCTTGGTAAGCAAACTAACCATCTTCATCATTACCACCGGACCAACAGCAACCACCAGGTCAATTGAGTTTTTCTCCAAAATTCGCTCTAAAATTTGGGTGACAAACCCTCGCTCTCCATAGCTACCATCATCGGTAGCCACCCAGAGCTCATCGCTTACCGTTTTCATCTCTTCTTCCCAGAAAAGGAGATTAGCGCTCCGGGCTCCAATAATCGAAATAACCCGATTCCCTTGTTCCTTTAAAGCCTGCGCCTTGGGATAAATGGGGGCAATTCCCACTCCTCCACCAACACACACTACCTGACCAAAATTTTTTTCCTCAATCGGTTTCCCTAAAGGACCAACAAAATCAAAAATCTGGTCTCCTTCCTTTAGTTCTCCCAACATAAAAGTGCTTTTTCCCACTTCCTGAAATACAATAGTAACCGTACCTTGCTCCCGATCAAAATCCGCAATAGTAAGTGGAATTCGCTCTCCTTTTTGGTCAATTCGAAGGACTACAAATTGCCCCGGTTGGGCCTTTTTAGCTACCCGGGGCGCAGCAACTACCATTAGTTTGGTTTGCGGGGTAAGAACTTTTTTCTGGAGAATTGTTACCAATATTCTCTGCCTCCTTCAAAGCCAAGATCAATAAAAATCAAAGAGTTTTCTCTAATCGTTTGGGTTTTATATATATTCCACCAATTTTTTTCCTCTTTGAGTTCGTTTTCAAATTATACTATAATAGATTTAATTATAAAAATGTTTTTCCAAGGAGAGGCTTAATTGATGAGACAAAAGCAAAGAAATGAACCAAACCTCCACCCCCCCTGGCGAAACCTTTTAAAGCGCTATCCTCAAAATCCAATTATTACGCCAAGCGACTGGCCCTATCAGGTTAATTCTACCTTTAACCCCGCGGCTACCGTTTTTCAGGACAAAATTCTACTTTTAGTCCGAGTAGAGGATTGTCGGGGGTTTTCCCACCTAACAGTGGCTACCAGTAAAAACGGAGTAGATAACTGGGAAATAGAAGAAACACCAGCACTTTTTCCGGAGACGGACGTTCGGGAAGAACAATGGGGGCTGGAAGACCCAAGGATTGTCTGGCTGGAAGAAGAACAAAAATATGCCATCACCTATGTCTCTTTCAGCAAAGGTGGGCCAGTTATTTCCCTGGCTTTTACCGAAGACTTCAAAAAATTTGATAAAAAAGGTAGTCTCCTCCCTCCAGAAGACAAAGATGCTTCCCTCTTCCCCCGTAAGTTTACAGTCGGTGACTCCCAACCACGATATGCCCTTATTCATCGGCCAATTATCCGAGGGGAAGCCCACATTTGGCTTTCCTTTTCCCCTGACTTAAAACATTGGGGAGATCATCGGGTTCTTATCCCAACTCGCCATGGATGGTGGGACCAACATCGAGTGGGACTTGGTACTCAACCAATTGAGACCCCCAATGGATGGCTAATTTTTTACCATGGAGTTAGAGCAACGGCTTCCGGTGACCTCTATCGAGTAGGGGCAGCTATGTTAGATTTAGAAAACCCTACCCGGGTCACCTACCGAAGCCAGGAATGGTTAATGAGCCCCGCCGCATCGTTTGAATGGTTAGGGGACGTGCCAGGGGTAATTTTCCCTTCGGGAGCCATCTTTGACCCGGAAAAGGACGAAATCAAACTTTACTACGGCGCCGCTGACCAGTCCATAGGCCTGGCCACTGGCAGTTACCAGGATATCTGGCGCTATTTGCAGTTCTGCCCGGTATAAAGGGGAAAAAGAGCTACCAAGACAAAGGAGCATTGCCAAATAGCTTTTTTCTTATACCGAGGTTCAACCCGATATTGGCAAATAGTCCTTGGTTAGGGGATTCTAACTAAAAAGTTTACCCTACAGTAGGAACCCCTATCTTTTTAATTTGGAAAGCTCTTAATATTTTTTTGTGTTCTCCTTGTAGAGTAGTTAGAGAATACTTCTTTTGACCATCAGGTAAGTCAATTTTGTGTTTGGTAAAATATAAATACAAAGAGTTGCAAAAATAAAATGCAATAAAAAAAGATGAAAAGAGTCATTGTCAGTATAATGGACCCCAAAAACTGGACAGAGTGTTAAGGTGTATTTAACCTGGAAATGGAAAGGAGAAGATAAGAAAATGGGTGACATCCGAAAGAAGTATGATGCAGCACTAAAAGCTAAAATAGCCTTAGAAGCAGTAAAAGGAGATAAGACTATAAGAGAAATATCCAGTGCCTATGGGGTACATTCTAACCAGATAATGAAATGGAAAAAGCAGTTACTTGCAGAATTACCATCAATATTCAGTAATAAGCAGGCAAAGGCAGAGAAAGAGCAAGCAGAGTTAGAAGCAGAACTATATAGACAGATAGGACAACTGAAAGTAGAACTTGAATGGCTCAAAAAAAAATCTGTTATCCTCAGTGGAGGAAAAGCGTAAAATGATAGAGCCAATGAATCCAAAGATACCCATCTATAGACAATGTGAGCTTATAGGACTTCCCCGCTCTTCCTATTACTATGAGGAAAGAGAAGAGAGGGAATATAATCTCCTGCTTATGAGGTTGATAGATGAGGAATACACCAAGGCTCCTTTTTATGGTACTCGAAGAATGACCGCCTGGCTAATAAGACAAGGGTATGAAGTAAACCGCAAACGAATACAGAGACTAATGAGGCTTATGGGAATAGAGGCTATATATCCTAAAAAGAAATTGAGTATTTCTTCCCCAGAAGATAAAAAATATCCTTACTTATTAAAAGGTTTAGCCATTATAGAACCAGATCAAGTCTGGAGCACAGATATTACCTATATCAGAATGAATAAAGGCTTTCTCTATCTGGTAGCCATAATAGACTGGTATAGTCGGTATGTATTAGCCTGGGAGTTAGCTAATACTTTAGATGCAGATTTTTGCCTTCAAGCCCTGGATAGGGCATTGCTGATTTCTCAGCCTGAGATTTTTAACAGTGATCAAGGCTCTCAGTTTACGAGTTGCGATTTTACCAGTAAACTGGAGAAGGCAGGGATCCAAATCAGTAGAGATGGCAGAGGCCGGGTATTTGATAATATCTTCATAGAAAGATTATGGCGGACAGTAAAATACGAGGAGGTGTATATCCATAATTATGAGACGGTGAAAGAAGCCAGAGAGAATTTAGATAGTTATTTCCGATTCTATAATACTGAGCGGCTCCATCAATCCCTGGGATACAAAACACCCCAGGAAGTTTACTTGAGTAAAACTATAAACAAACAGGAGGAAATAATACACCTTAAAAAAGCTTGTTTTCTGTCTTGACAATGGGGTCCACCTTACTATATATATCCCTGACCCCACGTCTCAAAGTTTCCGCTAAGGCTCGAGTGGCATTTACTAATCCTTCTTCATCATCTCCTTCCATCATTTTCATCAGGGCAGTGATGGTTAACTTTTTTCTCTCTCTATCCTGACTCTCTAAGTAATCCTTCCATATATCAGGTAATTCATTGAAGAAGCGGGTATACTTGATAGCTTTAGGTCTTTTAGCCATAACTTCTAGATAAGGATACCACTTCATTGATTCCTGAATAATCCGGAGCATTCTCCCCACTGAGTCCGGACATTGGTTCCACTCATTCCGGAATAAAGTTCCATCCATTCCGGGCTGGTTCCAGCTCCTTTAT
>JASGLU010000038.1 GCA_030156825.1 Candidatus Atribacteria bacterium
CGCCTCTATGCTATGCGAGATATAATGGCCGAAATCAACTCCCACATCGAAGCAGAATACGTTCATACTCCTGAGCCAGCAATATCTGATCAGGTCCTATCCCGGGTTAAGCCCTACTCTTTAATCGTAAACGCCACCGGTTTGGGCAAGGACCGCCCGGGCTCTCCTTTAACCGATGCCGCTCAGTTCCCGCCCCATAGTTTAGTCTGGGAACTCAACTACCGGGGAGAATTGGACTTTATGCAGCAAGCCCTCCGGCAAAAAGAGGAAAAAGACCTGTTGGTGGAAGATGGCTGGATTTACTTTTTGCATGGCTGGACCCAGGTAATAGCCCAGGTATTTCATGTTGATATTGATCCGGAAACTTTCTCCCGGATTGAGGCTATATCCCAGCCCTACCGGCCACCTTTTCCAGTTATCCGGTGATAAGGGGGGGAATGGGACTCCCCCTTATCAACCCCTTTATTGTTCGTCACCCCTGAATGTATCTATCACCCCTTGTTCGTCACCCCTGAATGTATCTATCACCCCTTGTTCGTCACCCCTGAATGTATCTATCAGGGGTCCACAGTATTTAAGGACGTGGATTCCCGATTAAAAATTTCGGGAATGACGAAACAGAGTGGCTTCGGTGTTGAAAAGAGAAAGGATAAAGACAGGATAAAAAACAAATATACTGCAGATTTTCCCTCGGTATTGGGAAAATACCCGCCTTTACCCCCTGGTGACAACAGTAAGAACTCCCCCCCACCCTGCTAATATTTGAGCCCTTCCAAAGGGAAAGAACTATAATGGCTGGGTAATAAACGGTTTTCTAAGAGAGGAGGGTTGCCTGTGAACCGGTTTGGTTTTTCCTTGTACAATGTCTAAAATATCGAGTGGTTTTTCGGGACAAAAGTCGGGATGAAGTCTACAGACAGCAAAGGCATCTACCGTCCCCCAGGAGGCGAAAACAAAGGGAATACCGGCAGCTTTAGCGGCCATAATGTCGTAGCGACTGTCGCCTACATAAATTGCCTCGCTGGTTTTTACTTCTAATCGGCGGCAAGCCTCAAACAAAGGATCGGGGTTGGGTTTGGGCCGGGGAGCTTCTTCGGCACAGATGATGGTTTGAAAAAAATGGTTAAGCCCAAAAACATCGAATTGATAGGACATTTCTGATCGGACTTTTGAGGTTACTAAGGCCATGGATAAACCAAGTTTTTGCAACTTGGTTAACAGCTCGATGGTTCCAGGAAAAAGTTCAACCTGGTTCATTTTTTCCTGAATAAGCTCCTGCCAGCGATGAATATAGGCCGGCCTTTTTTCCTGGGGAACCTCAAGAATTCTCATGGTTTCCGGACTGGGAATCCCCAAAGCAAAACAGAAAAATTCAGGACTTTTTCTTTGGCCGGTTATCTCATAATGAGCCTGCACCACCGCTTCTAAGAAAATCGGGTTAGTGTTGGTTATAGTTCCATCTATATCGAAAATAACAGCTTTCAACATCTGACAATCACCTTTACCTATCTATCGTTTAAGTAAACCATAAAAATTGTAACAAAGCTGTCAAGAGAGGCCAGCAACAATAGAGCTGGATATAGCTAAGCTCTATTAAAATTAGTAACTCTGCCGGTCTTTTTCCCAGCTATTAAAGGGGTTGGTTTAGTTAACCTTCATTTTCGTATCCTGTTTTTACTCCCTGGAAGAGGACTGCGAAAATAATAATTAATCCTTTGATGACCTGCTGAGGATAGGCTGGCACGTTCCGAAGATTCATGATATTGCCTATCAAACCAAGGATTAATACTCCCAGCAGAGTTTTGAAGGCGGTCCCCTTCCCTCCTTTTAGGCTTGCTCCACCAATAACGACCGCAGCAATGGCGTCTAATTCAAGTCCCTGGCCAACCAAAGGAGAGCCTACACCGGTTCGGGCAGTACTAATAATACCAGCAACCGCTGCAAAGGCTCCTGAAATCGCGTAAACAGCAAATTTATAATAGGCAACGTTTATTCCTGATAGTTTTACGGCTACTTCGTTGCTGCCAATTGCTTTAACCAACCTGCCAAAAACAGTGTATCTAAGTATTAAGTGGACAACGATAAAAATCCCAATCATTAATAGAACTGGATAAGGGATTCTCAAAAAATATTGGTTGCCAAAGCTCATTAAAATTGGGTTATCAATTATTATGGGGGATCCTTTAGAAACAATAAAAGCAACTCCCCGAGTTATAGTCATTAAAGCTAAAGTGGCAACGAAAGGTGCCATACCCCTGAAAGAAACAAGATAACCACTTACACTTCCAAAGAAAGTGCAAATTAATATGGCCAGGAAAAGCGATACCGGCAGAGAATAAGAAGATATTGTTAGAAAGTAAGCAGAAAAAACACTGCCTACGGCCAACTGGGAGCCAACTGATAAATCAATACCGCTGGTCAAAATAACCAATAGCATGCCCATGCTTATGATGCCAGTTCCCGAAACCTGTCTTAGAAGGTTAAAGATGTTCCTTTCTGTAAAAAAGGCGCTTGATATTAGACTGGAAACTATAATTAATATTAACAGGATAAATTCGGTATTATACTTCAAAAATAAGTTGAAAGCCTTTTTTGCCCATTGCTTATTTTTTGCCATTGTTTTTATCCTCCCCGGCTGCCAATCTCATAATATTTTCTTCATTTAAGTCGTCTTTTTCTAAAATTCCAGCCATTTTACCCCTATGCATGACTGCTGCTCTATCGCACATACCTATTATTTCTGTCATCTCGGAAGATATCATGATTACACCCAATCCTTGGCGAGACAGCTCGTTGATGAGTTTATAAATTTCTACTTTTGCCCCCACGTCTATCCCGCGGGTAGGTTCGTCGAGTATAATTAGCTTTAAATTGGTACCGAACCATTTGGCCAAAGCAACTTTTTGTTGGTTGCCCCCACTCAGGTTGTTAACGGGAACATCTATGCTCCCAGTTTTTATTCGAAGTTTTTCAACTAATTGTTGGCAAAAGCTGCTCTCAGTTCTATTTTTTATGAATCCGAGTTGGCTGATGCTTTTTAGAGTTGTCATTGTTATATTTTCCCTAACTGTCATATCAAGGATTACTCCTTCTTCTTTTCTATTCTCTGGAACCATTCCTATTCCCTTTGACACAGCTTCTTTGGGGGATTTGTTTTTCAGGGGTTGATTTTTTAAGTAGATTATCCCGGTCTGAACCGGATCGACTCCAAAAATTGCCTTGGCAATTTCTGTTCTGCCACTACCTACTAAGCCTGCGATTCCAAAAACCTCTCCCGCTCTAACTGTAAAAGATACATTTTCAACCTTATCGGTTTTGAGCTTTTCTATCTTAAATATTTCTTTTCCGGTTTCAACATCTCTTTTAGGATACATATCTGTTATTTCCCGACCGATCATCAAATTTATAATGTTATCTTTTCCCATTTCTTTTGGTATGCCTGTTCCTGTGACTTCACCATCTTTGAGGACGGTTACTCGATCGGCTATTTCTAAAACCTCTTCTAATCGGTGGGAAATGTATATTATACTTACCTCTTTTTCTTTAAGGTTTTTTAAAACCTTAAAGAGTATTTTAACTTCGCTAGGGGCTAAAACGGCGGTTGGCTCATCTAATATCAGTATCCTTGCATCGTGCGATAAGGCCTTACAAATTTCTACTATCTGTTGGTGGGCAACGCTTAAGTTACCAGCAATTATTTTGGGATTTATGTTGAAACCTATACTCTGAATCAGCTCCTCTGCTTTTTGATTAAGTTTTGACCACTGGATAATTCCATTATGTGCTGGTAGATTGCTTAAGAATATGTTCTCAGCGACTGTGATATCGGGAACGATTGTTAACTCTTGATAGATAATGTTTATTCCCAACCTTCTTCCTTTTTGGGGGTTATTGATTTCAACCACTTTACCGTCAACTAATATTTCTCCCTTATCTTTGGTGTACGCCCCCGCCAAAATCTTCATTAACGTAGATTTACCCGCTCCATTTTCCCCAACTAATGCCATAATTTCGCCTGGACTTACTTTGAACGTGACATTTTTTAACGCCTGAACACCACCAAAAGATTTACTTACGTTATTCATTTCTATTCTGTGAACAGCCATTCTGATGCCCCCACAAAATTACTGAAAATCAGCAATAGTTGTTTTTATAGTTTTTTATAATACCCTAACTCGGTTAAAAGCTAAAGTCTTTCCCTTACAAAAAACACCTTTGATTGTGCTTCCAGGTTTTGGTTTGGGAAGAGAAAAAAAGCAGTGTGACCGTAAGTGATAATTGGCTTGCCTCTTGATATCTTTTATGTCAATTATCACTTACGGTCACCTTGGTAAGCTATAATTAATCTTTTATTTAAAATATTGCATTTGGATCATAGTATTTATCAACGTTTTCCCTTGTAATAGCAATAGCTGGAGTATAGGTTACCTTAGGATACTCCTTCTCTTCTCCAAGGGCGACTTCTACGGCAATTTCAACAGCAAGGTCGGCTGTTAAGACCGGACTATTCATACCGGTAGCGCCGTATTTGCCTTCTTTTATTAGCTGGAGTGCTTCTTTTTGGCCATCGGCTGCCGCACAAATAATAATATCTTCCATTGGTTTAAGCCCTGCATTTTCAATGGCTCTCATGGCACCTAGAGCCATACTATCGTTTTCAGCTAAAAGCACATTAATGTCGGGATGAGCAACAAGTATATCTTCCATTGCTTCAAGTCCACCTTCGTGCATCCAGTTGCCCCATCCTTGAGAAACAATATCAAAGCCAGCTTGACCCTGAGATCTAAGTTGTTCCTCGAGGATACCTTTGAATACTCCGTTTCTGCGAGCTTTTCCAACAGGGTTCCCCTTAGCTCCACTTATAAGAGCCATTTTTATTCTTTCTCCTGGCATGCGCCTGTTCATTTCCTGCACTAACCATTCGCCCACTTTTTCCCCATTTTCGTCGTTGTTGGATTGAACTGTTGTCACAAAGTCGGCCGAAGGGTCAATTGAGCTATCAATAATTACCACTGGTACGCCGGCGGCAGTAGCTTTTTTAGTGGCTGGTACTAATCCTTTGGGGTCCTTTGGGTTTAGAATGAGCACGTCAATGCCCTGGGCCAACAAATCTTCGACATCTCCCAGTTGTTTAACCATATCGTCTTGGGCGTCAATTGCCACTAATTCTACACCCAGTTCTTCTGCTTTCGCCTTGGCTGCCTCGACTTGTGCCTTAAAATATGGAGCCCCTAAAGTATATTGGGAAAATCCAATTTTAATTTCACTTTTGTCCTTTGCTATAGCCGAAACGGTGAAAGCTAACAAAGTTACTACTATTAACAGGGTTACGAGTAGTTTGATCTTTCTCATTTTTTCCTCCCTTTCAATAGAACTGAATTGGTAAGCTTACCTTGGTGTTACAACTATACTATCTAATTTACCTATATAAGTCAAGAGATAAATACATATCTACCTAAAATTTCATTCTACTTATAGTCTTTTATAAAAGTTCTTATAATTCTCCCCCTCTTGCGCTTCTCAGGTCGTCACAAGCCGAAGGTGCGGCAGCCTTAAGGAAGAAGAGGGACTCGCTCTTGCCTTAATCCTCTCTTATCAAGAGCGAGAGGTTGTTTTGTATTGAGACTACGCGGTTAACCATGATTTTATTTTATTTAATCGCTCCCATGGTTAAACCCTTTACCAAGTTCCGCTGGACTAAAGCGGTAAAGATTATCATAGGTACCATGGCTAAAACGCCGGCAGCTGCCATATGACTCCACATAACTCCGGTTTCCCGGATAAAACCAGTTAGGGCTACTGGGACTGTTTGAGCCCGAGTTCCGGTTAGAATTAAAGCAAAAAGGAACTCATTCCAGGAAAAAATGAAGGTGAAAATACCGGTTGCCGCTAAACCAGGAGTAATTAAAGGAATTGCAATCCGAGAGAAAGCTCCAAAAGAAGAACATCCGTCTACCATAGCGCTTTCTTCAATTTCTTGGGGTATTTCTTGGAAGAAACTTCTTAAAAGCCAGGTAGCAAATGGGATGTTAAAAGTACAATAAGCCAAAATTAAGGCTAAGGGGGTATCTAACAACCTTAGATTTCTCATAATGATAAAAATTGGTATAGCTGCCGCTACCGGTGGTGTCATTCTAATAGAGAGAATCCAGAAGGAAAGATCCTTTGATCTTTTGAAACGGAAACGGGTTAAACCGTAAGCTGCCAGTGAACCGATGGATAGAGCTATTACGGTACTAATCATAGCTACTACGAAACTGTTGAGGAGGTAACTCCCAAAGGGAATAAGTTCAAAAATTTCCCGATAGTTGGAACTAGTTGGTTTAAAGAGCCAAACTGGCGGATACTTAAGAGCGTCTACGTTGTTTTTGATAGAGGTAAGAAAAAGCATAAAAGGTGGGAATAACACCACAGCAAACACAATAACGGTTAATACCAATAGCAAGAAATTTATAATTCCCCTTTTTTTACTCATTTTTATTCTTCTCCTGTCCGTAAATATCTCACGAAAATTTGGACGATAATTATTATTATAACCAGCAAGAGATAAGATAAGGCAGAAGCGTATCCAATGTGGAAAAATTTGAAACCGTAACGGTAAGTGTAGTAACTGAGGGTTTCGGTGCTCATTCCTGGTCCCCCTTTGGTTAGAACAAATACCAGGTCAAAGGTTTTAAAAGCATCCATCACTCTAAGTAGAGTAGCAACGATAATAGTTGGCTGTAAAAGAGGAAGGGTGATATATCGGAAAAGTTGGAAAGTAGAAGCGCCGTCAATAGTAGCAGCTTCAAATGGATCTTTAGGAAGGGCTTGGAGTCCGGCCAATAAAATAAGAGCCATAAAAGGAGTCCATTCCCAAATGTCAGCCATAATTACTGATGGCAAGGCCAAATTAGGGTCGCCCAACCAATTTAGTGGAGGAAGACCTAATAAGTCGAGAAAATAATTTAGTGTTCCTAATTCCGGATTATAGAGTAATCTCCAGATAATCCCTACTACCACTGGGGTCATGGTAGAAGGGATAACCAAAATAGTTCGGTATAACCCTATTCTTTTTAGGGGACGATTCAACAGAAGGGCTACTCCCAGACCCAGAATTAGTTCTAAACCGACTGCCACTAATACAAAAGTTAAGGTAACTTTGAGGGAAGTCCTGAAATAGGGGTCATGGAAGAGGAAATAAGAATAATTCCTTAAGCCGACGAATTTCCAGCTTCCACCTCGAATTAAATTCCATTCGCAAAAACTAACTCCCAAAGAAAAAGCTAAGGGGAAGATAACGATTAAAAGAAGCATTATCACCGCTGGGCCGATAAAGAAATAAGGAGCGTATTTTTCCAGATTCCTGATCATTTTATCCTTCCCTTCTCCCCGTTTTGGGCCGGCCCAAAACGGGGAGAAAATTTCGAAAAATTGTTAGTTTAAATATCCCCAACGTTTCAAGATTTCTTCAAACCTGGCGTTAGCTTCGTCCAAAGCCGTTTGTGAATCTTTCATTCCAACCATAGCTTCGGATAGAGCAACCTCCAGTGCGTCGGCTAATTCTGAATAGGCGGCAATCCTGGGACGTCCTTTAGCAAGGGGTAGTGATTTTAACATGCCTTCGTATTCTACGAATTTAGCACTTAGTTCTGGATCTTGAAGGGAGGAATATCGAGCACCAGGCTGGGCGTAAGCTAGTTTTGGTTCCATTTCTGGAGAAGTTGCCCAGACGATAAATTCCCAGGCAGCCTCTTTATTTCTGGAATCCTTGGGAATCATCAGTCCCCAACCACCAAAGGTAGGAGTACGAAGGATGTTTCCATCTGGTTGTTCTTTACCAGGTATTAGGGTAAAGTTGAACTTCCCTACAATTTGGGATTTAGACGGATCTTGGCACAAGGGAGCTGCATTTTGCCACTGAAGATTCATGGCAGCTTTTCCCTGGGCAAAAGCATTGGCACTTTCATCCCAATCGTAAGTTAATACTCCTGGTGGAGCAAAGGGAATTAGAGATTTAAAATAATCGAGAGCAGCTACCGCTTCAGGGCTGTTGATAGTGGGGTGGTAATTTTCATCATACCAATCTCCTCCAAAAGACCACAACATGTTATCGTAAGTGCACTGCAGTTGTACTCCTCTTTTCCCCGTGAAGGTAATTCCATATATCCCTTGGTCCTTTAAGCTTTCGTTAAGGATTTGGGCAGTGCTGAATAACTCTTCCCAGGTATTAGGTGGGGTTAAACCTAACTCATCAAATATATCGGTTCGGTAGTGCAGACCAAAAACGGCTTGAATAAATGGTAATCCGTAAATTTTCCCTTCCCACATGCCCTGTTCCTCTAATACCGATGGGATGAAATCATCCAAAGCTAAGATTTCTGGATTGGTTCTTTCGATAAATTCTTCCACTGGGATAACCCAGCCTTCTCCAGCATATTGACCTACCCAAACGCAATCTACATGAACTACGTCATAGGTCCCAGTACCTTGAGTTACTGCTACTGCTTGTTTTTCTTGAAGGGTGGGGTAAGGCAGAATGTCCAGATTGACTTTAATACCAGTGAGCTCTTCAAATTCGGGCAAGAACTCTCTTAAAGCATCTGATCGGGGCTCGGCTACTAAGGCGACGTTGATACTGGTTCCTTCGAAGGGTTTTGTGTTATAGGTAGCGAATGTATAATCCTCGGCAAATACTAAACCTCCTCCTACAACCAAACTAAAAATTAAAGTTGCTAAAATCCATTTTCTCACTTGGTTTACCTCCTTTCAGTTTTGTCCTTAAAACCAAGTTAACGTCTTTGTAATCTTCCTGTTTGGTTTAGATTAATCCATCAGTCGGGTTTCACATCACCTCCCATTTGATATGCTTCCACTCCAGATACTCTTCTAACCCCTGGTGGCCGAGTTCGACTCCCAACCCGCTCTCTTTCCAGCCGGGGTAAGGAGCATACAGACTGTCGGGGCTGATATTGTTTATAGCTACTGAACCCCATTCCAAGCGCTCTGCTACTTGGAAAGCTTTTTTCATATCTTGAGTGTAAAGATAGGCCACGAGACCATAGCGGACACCATTAGCTTTCTTAATGGCTTCTTCTACACTTTGAAAAGAATCGATAGCCACCACTGGACCAAAGGGTTCCTCCTGCATTATCTTCATATCAGGAGAAACATTGGTTATAACTGTGGGTTCGAAATAAAAGCCCTTTTGAAGCTGAGGATCATCCGGTTGTTTCCCCCCACAGAGAACCTTTCCACCTTTTATCCGGGCATCCTCTATAAATTCTTTCATTCTGTCCACCCCTGCTTGGTTAACCATAGGGCCAAGATCGGGAACTGGTTCTTCAAAGGCTCCGCCCAAGCGTAATTTTTGAGTAGCTTCTACAAAGGCTTTTACATAGTTATCTTTTATCTTTTCCTCTACCAGTAAGCGGTTGACCGAGTTACAAATTTGACCGGTATTGCGGAAAGCTCTTTTTACTCCATCTTTTATTGCTTTTTCTAAGTCGGCGTCGGAAAAAACAATAAAAGGAGAATGTCCTCCGAGCTCCAGAATTAATCTTTTTACGGTCTGAGCTGAGGCTCTGATGAATTCTTTTCCCGTTTCGGTGGAACCAGTCAAGGCTACCAACCTCACTCGCGGGTCGGAGAAAATCTCCTGGCTAATTAAAGCGTTATCCCCACTTATTGCATTAAGCACCCCGGTTGGCAAGCCGGCCTCGTTTATTGCTTTTACAAATTCAATGGTAGCAAGCGGGGTCTCCCGCGAGGGTTTGACTATTACCGTGCACCCGGCTGCCAAAGCTGGAGCTACTTTCCAGGAAATTAAGCTTACCGGGTAGTTCCAGGCTGCCACTGCAAATACGACTCCCACTGGTTGGCGGATAGCCAGGCTTTGGAGATGAGAAGCACTATTAGGGGGAATTTCTCCTACAATATTCATTGCCAAACTACCATAATATTCTAAGCAATCAGCTGCTCCCAGAACCTCTTTTTTAGCATCCGGGAAAGCCTTCCCCTGTTCTTGAGCCAGGAGGTGACCAATATTTTCCGCTCTCTCCCGAGCCTTGCCTGCTGCCTGGAATAAAAGCCGGGCTCGCTCGGAAGCTAATCTTTGAGACCAGTCTTGGAAAGCTTGGTGAGCTCCTTCGATAGCTTCTTTTATTTGATTGACGGTTACCTTAGATACGGTAGCAAAAATCTCTCCGTTTGAAGGGTCAACTACCTTTATCTCCCCTTCTCCTGTTTGCCATCTGCCGTTGATAAATGATGAATAATGTAACACTTTATTCCTCCTTCCCGTATTGAGAGAAAATGTTTTGCAGGGAATGGTGGAAATTTTTGAACTGCTGGTACCCTTCTCGATAAAGAGCTAAGCGGTTAGGATCAGGATAAAATTTCTTCCTGATTTGCATCCACTCTTTTCCCAGCTGGTTTACTGGACGTTCGAGGGCTGAAGAAAAAGAAAGCATAGCTGCTCCCATAATTCCCCCTTCAGCTTCCTGGAGCGCCCAGATCTCTTTTTCGTATATATCGGCTTTGATTTGACACCAGAGATCACTTTTGGCTCCTCCACCAATAGCTGAAAGTTTAGGAATTACTTCTCCTCGGAGGTTTTCAATTTCCTCTAAGCTCATTTTGAGGTCAAAGGCTACTCCTTCCATCACTGCTCGGGCAAAATGACTTCTTTGATGATGAGGCAAAATTCCCAAAAACACTCCACGGGCATGAGGAGAGCCCATAAGCCGCTCTCCTAAAAGATAGGGAAAGAATAAAAGCCCATCAGACTCTACTGTGTAAGCTTCTTTATCAATTTCCGAATAAGAAATTGCCTTTCCTTTTTCCTGATAAAAGGCATCCCTAAACCACCTCAAGCTCCCCCCACCACTATCTAAAATGCCAAAGCTAATCCAGCCATCAATAGCATGGTGAAGATTCATAAGTTTAGGAGAAATTAAGGGGTAAGGAGAAAAAACGGATACATCAGCAGCAGTTCCTGCTACATCACAGGATTTCCCTTCCTCCACCATCCCTCCCCCGAGAAGTAGGCAAAGCATATCTCCTGCTCCGCAGATAACCGGAAGTTCGGGAATATCCAGAAAATGAGCCACTTCTTCTCGCACTCGACCCACAACCTGAATGGAGGGAACTATAGGAGGGAGTTTCTCCCGATCCAGGTTAAACAGAGATAAAAGCTCATCGCTCCAGGCCTTTTCTTTCCAGGAAAAAAGAAAACTACCAGAGGCTTCGGAAAAGTCAGTAAAGCAACCCCCGGTTAATTTGAAGTTTAGGTAATCCTTAGCAGTCAGAAAAACCGAGGTCTTGCGGTACACATCGGGAGCATTTTTCTGGATCCATTTCATCTTGGGACCAGTCCAGTTGGAAATAAGGAGGTTGGCGGTTTTATCCAGTTGGTCTTTAGGAGGTATCTCTTGGGATACTTTCTGACAAATGTTCTGGGCCCTTTTATCGCACCAAATAGGCACTCGCTTTAACAAACTTTCCCCCTCCTTTCCGATGGGGACGACGGCGTGCATTTGGGCAGTTACTCCTAAGGCCACTATTTCTACTTCACTGTCTTTTAAATTTAAACTTTTTATGCATTGCTTAGATAGCTCCCACCACTCAGTCGGCTCTTGTTCGGCCCAACCAGGTTGAGGAGAGAAAAAAGAGGGCGATCTTCCCTCAATCTGTCTTACTTCCCCTTTTTCACCCACTAAGGCAGCTCGGATACTTTCTGTACCAATATCTATTACCAAGACTCCCCGATCTTTCCCGACCATATGGGTTAACCTTCTTTCTCTACCGTCATCCAGACATAACAAAGAGGGATCGAAAAAGGATTGATTGTGCGGTGGAATTTGCCAAAAGGGACATAGACTACATCCCCCTCTTGAATTTCAAATTCGTCTCCATCAATCACCATAATTCCTTTGCCCTTGGTTAAAAAGTAAACTTCTTCTTTGGGAGCATGAACGTGTCCTTTAGTATTGCATCCCGGGTAGATGATGGTGAATCCCACATCGATTCGTCCTGATTCAGTTTGGTCTTTGGTAAGAAGCATAAGCGTATCTCTTACCACTTTGGTGTTTGCCTTGCTCAGAAGGGCAGAAAAGGTACCGCTGCCCTCATCAGGTATAGCCTCGAGTAAGCTTTTTTTATATGATTTCAATTAAGAAACCCCCTTTTCTTTGCTGGGTCTACCTTCCAGGTAAACTTTATACTCGTATTTATCGGCTCGGATTACCGATACCACCACTTCAAACGGAGTGCCGTCCTCAAGATAAGTGATTCGTTCGGTATGAAAGAGAGGCTCTTTTTCTGGTATTTGAAGCAAGTCTGCTTCTAAGGGTCCACTTGTGTAAGCTTCTATTACCTCTACTGCTCGTTTTAGTTTGAGATTGTATTCTTCTTCCAGCAACTGATATAAGCCCATTTTTCGCAGAAGGTCTTTTTTCCTTTCTAAATTCGGGACTACTCGGGGTAAAAGATAATTATTCATAAACGCAATTGGTACTCCCTTAGCTATGCGGGTTCTCTGGACCAGGTATACTTTTTCTCCTCTTTTTAATGATAGGGAAGAAATTATTTTCGCAGGAGCTGGAATTAGTTCTATTGTCAAACTACCGGTTTCGAGTGGGACCCCTTTTTCTTTCAGAGTTTCGGTAAAAGAGGTAATCTGGTTTAGATTTTGCGCAGTTTTATTCTTTTGGACAATGGTGCCTTTCCCTCTTTTTCGTAGTATAAGCCCCTCATTTTCCAATTTACCCACTGCGTTGCGGATAGTGGTACGGCTGGCCCCGAACCGCTCTTCCAGCTCATCCTCTGAGGGTAAAAGATCACCTATCTGAAAAGCACCCTCAGCTATTTCTTGCTTTAATGTCTGATAAATTTTTATATAGAGGGGGAAGTTGTTTTTGTTTTCTACCATTAAAGTTTGTCTCCTAAAAATAGTTATTTTTGTGAATAAAAGGTTACTATCTTAATTATGACAAAACTTTGAGTTTTGTCAAGCGAGTTGACAACTAATTTTAATAGATAGCCTACAACGGGTTTTGCGGTTGACTATCTATATGCTCAAAATAGGTAATAACATTTAGTTCTAACAAATAATACTTTTTGTTGGTGAGCCAGCTTGTAGTACATTAACTCTCCCGGGCAAGGATTAAGCGGTTGGTTACTATGGCTAAGATAAGAATAATGCCCCAAAGAGCGCTGGCCAGATGGGAGCTTAGCCGCAAAAGGTTGAATCCAGTGGCCACTACCTGGAGAATGACGGTAGATAAGACCAAACCCGATACCCGGCCAAATCCACCAGAGGGATTTACTCCTCCCAGAACACAGGCCAACACCGTCAGGAGAAGGTATGATTCTCCATAATCTGCCTGGGCAGCGTTGAAGCGAGCGGTCATAACTATTGAAGCAATCCCGGCTAAAAAGCTGGAGAGGAGATAGACCCGGAAAGTTACCCAACGGTTATTAACTCCCGAAAAAAGGGTGGCAGTAGGGTTCGAGCCGAGAAGATATAACTCAATCCCAAATCGAGTACGATTCAATAAAATATAAAGTACTATGGCGGAGATCAAAAAAATAATAAAAGGTAGAGGGACCCCTAAAATTGTTCCATCTCCCAGGAAAAGGAAACCGGAAGGGAAACCGGCTATTACGTAACCTTTGGTGATAACCAAAGCCACTCCGCGGATAAATATCATCATTCCTAAGGTAGCGATGATAGCCGGGATAGAGATGAAAGCCACTAAAAAGCCCTTTAAGGCCCCCAGGCCTAAAGAAAGAGCCAGACCCAGGATGATGGCTAAAAGGGGTGAAAGTCCAAGTTGGGTCATGCTTATGGCTATGATTATTCCCGCAAGGTTGGCGGTAGAGACCACTGAGAGGTCGATTCCTCCAGTTAGCATAGGGGTCATCTGGGCTAAAGTCAAAAGACCAAGCAGGGGTAACTGAAAAGCAATAGCCTGTAGACTTTGAACGGTAAGAATTCTACCACCGGTAAGGACACCGAAAAATATGGAGATAAATATCAGTATGAAAATTAGAATTAGAATTTGCGGGTCTCGGGCTTTGGATAAGGGATTATTGGGCAATGATTTCACCCTCCCTTTTGGCTTTTAGTTTACGTTGATAGGCGTTAATTGCGGCAGCGCCTACAATAATTGCCCCCATGATAACCTCGTGCCAGTAAGCCGGGGCTCTCATTAAAATCAAGCCATTTTTGATAATAGCGATCAAACAAACTCCCAAAAAGACTCCCAGAGCACTTCCGGCTCCCCCAAAAACGCTGGCTCCCCCTAAAATAGCGGCTGCCAGGACATCCAGTTCTCGCCCAACCAGAGAGTTGGGTTGAATCATCTGGTTAAGCTCGGCGTGGACAAAGGAAGCTATCCCGGCCAGCGCTCCCATGAAGCAGTAAACAAAAAGTTGTATTCGAAACAGGTTAAACCCAGCCCTTCGAGCAGCTTCTCTGTTGCCGCCGATGGCATAGATTTTTCGCCCAATGGGTAGATATTTAAGTATAACCCAGGTAAGGATTGCCAACCCTATCCAGAAAAGGATAAAAATTGAGAAACCGTATTCTCCTCCTTTCGGGTTGGTTAGAGAAAAAGCCTGTACCCGGGCAAAGTTACGAAAAGAAGGCGGAAAGTTGTAGAGCCATTTCCCTCCACTTAGAAACATTAAAAAGCCGAAGAAAACGTTGAGGGTGGAAATAGTGATTATTACCGGATGGACCCGAGTGTAATGGACCAAAACCCCATTTATCGCTCCCAGGGCGATTCCGATTGGTATGGGGATAAGGAAGGCAATCAATACGTTATCTATATAATAAGTGCTTATTATAAGTCCCATAATATATTGGGCAATGGTAGCAGTAGCGGTAAAAGAAACGTCTATTCCACCCGAGATTAAAACTACCAATTCTCCCAAAGCTACGATGCCTAAAAAAACGTTGCTCCGCAACAGGTCAAACCAATTTTCTAAGGTGAGAAATTTGGGATTTATCAAGGTGAGAAAAAAGGAAAGAACCGCAATTATCCCCAACAGGTAAAACTCGGTTTGCCGGAAGATTCTTTTATCGATCAAGATAAATCGCTCCTTCACCGGTCGATTACTCCAGAATCATTTTTCTCAGTTCTTCTTCCGATACTTCAGCTGGGCTAAACTCTCCAATTATTTGACCGTTTTTCATAACTAAGATTCGATCACAATTATTTAAGACTTCGATTTCCTCATCCGAGATAAAAATGAAACTAAGACCTCTCTGAGATAATTCTTTGATGGATTGATAAATACTCTCTTTGGCGGCCACATCCACTCCATGAGTAGGATTATCAAGAAGGAGGAGATGGGGAGAAGTTAGCATCCACTTGGCCAGTACCACTTTTTGCTGGTTGCCCCCCGAGAGAGTTTTTACTGGTACTTCCACCGTTTCGGTTTTGATGTTGAAATCCCGGACCGCCTTTTGGGATAAATTTCTCTTTTTTTGCTGGTCGGTTAGTCCCGCTTTTCCTATGATTTGGTCAAGCACGGTAATTACCAAATTATTTTCCACGCTATGCTCCAGTACCAAACCCTGAAGCAACCTGTTTTCCGGAACATAACCGATTCCCAGCTGGATTGCTCTTTGGGCAGAATCTATAACCACGGACTTACCCTCAAAATATATTTTACCTTCATCTGCTGGGTTTAGCCCGAAAATGGTGAGCGCCACCTCACTTCGACCAGCTCCTCGGGGACCAATCAACCCTAAAATTTCTCCCCGGTAAACGGAAAAGCTCACTTTTTCATATTGACCTTTTTTGGTAAGATTTTCCAGTTTTAGCACTTCCGTTTTCGATTCGCTGGTGGTACCTTTTACTGGATGGAAAGAGATTTCTTTGCCGGTCATGAGAAAAGAAAGCCGGTTTTTATCCACCTCTTCTTGGTTAAAAGTTCCTACTTTTTGTCCATCTCGAAAAACAGTTATTCGGTCACTAATTTCCAGCACTTCGTCCAGACGATGACTGATAAATAAAACTGAGATTCCCTGAGCTTTAAGCTCTTTAAGGAAAGAAAAGAGTCGGTTTACTTCCCGTCGGGTAAGGGAGGAAGTGGGTTCGTCTAAGATGATAAGCCGAGCCTCACTGGCAATTGCCCGGCATATTGCTACCAGTTGTTGGTCGGCTACCGGTAGATGGCTTACTTCGACTTGGGGAGAGAGCTCGACCCCCAGTTTATCCATTATCTGGGTAGCTTCGGCTTCAATCGCCCGCCAGTTGACTACCCTCTGGCTCTTTTCCAGGTAGCGGTGGTAAACAATGTTTTCTGCCACTGATAAATTGGGGAACAGGGAGAGGTCTTGGTGCACTACTTGAATCCCCAAGCAGAAGGCAGCGAAAGGATTGCTTATTTCCACTTTCTGACCGTTGATTTCTATACGAGCCCCCTTTTCTGGCCTTACTACTCCAGTTATAATTTTCACCAGAGTGCTTTTCCCCGAGCCATTTTCTCCCACTAAGCCATGGATTTCACCCGGGAGAATAGTAAAATCTACTCCCTTCAAGGCCACTACTCCACCATATTTTTTACTTACCTGGTGAAGGGCTAAATAGGGTTTTGTTTGAGTTTCTTGGCTGATCGCTGGCAACGGTCAATCTCCTTCAAAGATTAAAAGAAGGGGAGGGGGAAGCCCTCCCCTTCTTTTTAGAAACCTAATGCTTCTGCTTCTTCGGCGGTTCTCATCAGCTTGATTTGGTTAACCGAGATTACTTTGCCATCGATACTGATCGGACCCAATCCTGGTATTTCCATTCCTTCGACTATTTCTTCTCCATCGAGCATCTGCTTGGCAATGTAAACCATGGCATAACCAGCATCTTTAGGATCCCACAATTGAGCCCAATCTACTGCACCGGTCCGGAGGTAAGGGGCTACAGTGGAAGGAATGGCACTTCCTACCACAATTATTTCATCTTCCATTCCCTTTTCAGTTACCGCTTGAGCTGCTCCAATCGGTCCTAAACTTCCCCAACCGATAACTGCCTTCAGTTCGTCTCCATAGGTGGTGATAAGGTCGAGCACAGCCGCCCGAGAATCTTCCACGCTCTCGGCGGTTGGAAGTCGAGAAGTAATTTCCTTCAGGAAAGGATAATTTTCGGTAGCATGCTGAAGCGCAGTGTCGGCCCAGAAGTTGTGGAGGGGTACGGTTAAACTTCCCACCAGCATAACAAAACCAGCTGGGTTATTGGCACTGTAATTTTCTAATTCCCCTGCTTCTTCAAGCTTTTGGACGATGGCATCAACAGGGGCTTTTCCATATTGGACGCTGTCGATAGTTTCTACATCCCAGTCTATAGCTTCGGTTTCAAAAGGTGACTCGTGGGTGAGAACCACTATTCCTTGTTCTCGGGCTCGGTTGAATACTGGGGACAGGGCTTTGGCATCGTTTGGAACTACGCACACTGCATCTACTCCCCGGGTGACTAAATCTTCCACCATTTGTACCTGTGGAGCCGGGTCAGCCGTAGTTGGGCCCACCATATAGGCGTTAACCCCAAAATCTTTTGCTGCCTGTTTTACCCCTTCTTCCAGCCGGCTAAACCAAGGAATTCCGGCTACTTTGACTACCACTGCAATTTCGTATTCTTCCTGGGCTCCGGCCCAAAGAACGAAAGAAAAAACCATAACTGACACCAACAAAAGACCAACTAAAGTTTTTTTCATAGCAAATCGCCTCCTCTATCGATTTTACTTTAAAAAGCAGCCAAAGTGAGAAAAATGATGAGCAAACAAAAAATGTAGAAAAAGCAATCATCCCCCCTTCCTCGTATATAAAAGCCTCCTTTAATTGCAATAATTATAGCACTTAATCCTTGAATCAACAAGGAAACTGAAAAGCGGCAGAAAGAATAAAAACTTACCGCGATAGTGACCAGCTCCTCTGTTTTACCAGGTTGTTTGAAGTTAAAATAGTAGCCACGCTCTTTGAAAAAAAGATATAGCTCTTATCCTTGATGCAATAGATCTGGTTAAGCTGGAGGGGAAGAGTATAATAATATCAATCAGATTAGGGGGGTTTTAGAAAATGACTGATCAAACAGTGGCTTCTCTTTCTACCCAAACAATTTCTCGGGAAAAAATTTACCTTGACTCCAAAGACCAAGAGATTATTAGATTCTTAGCCAACCGGGTAAGAGAATTGGCTGATTTACCCGAACAAGAAGAAAAAAGAAAACTCTGGTATCGACATAACGCTTTGGAAAAAACTCGACCGGTTATCTTTTGTGACCCAGAAAATGGGTGGAATGAAATTATTCGCCCCCAGGATTTACAATGCCAGGGAGAGTTAGCCCGGGAGTGGGAAATAACTTTGCGTAAGGAAATTTTTTGGGGGAAATCAATGGGGGATGACAAAGTAATTGATGCTTGCTTCAATGTCCCTTATGTATATGCCGAAAATGGTTGGGGGCTGCAAGAGAAAATAATAAAAACGGAGGATAAGGGCTCCTATCGTTGGGACCCTCCGCTTAAAGATTTTAAGGATATGGACCGATTACATTTTCCCCAGGTCAAAGTTGATAACCAGGCCAGCCAAACCCTGCTTGAGTTGGCTGAAGAAACTTTTGATCGGATTCTCACCGTTCGTCGCCGGACCACTTGGTGGTGGACACTGGGAATGACCTGGACCTTGGTGAATTTACGGGGCCTAAGCCAGGTGATGTTTGATATGCACGACCACCCGCGGGAACTACACCGGCTTATGGCTTTTTTGCGAGATGGTCATTTGGCCAAACTGGACTTTTTGGAAGAAAACGGTCTTTTAAGCCTGAACAATGATAATACCTACGTGGGTTCAGGGGGCTTTGGTTTTACCCACGAACTCCCTCAGGCTGATTTTGATGAGACTCGCGTTCGCACCCGAGATATGTGGGGGTTTGCCGAGAGTCAGGAAACCGCCCATGTTTCTCCCGAGATGTTTGCCGAGTTTATTTTCCCCTATCAATATCCTATTTTGGACCGCTTTGGACTAAATTGTTACGGTTGCTGTGAACCTCTTCATCTTCGCTGGCAGACAGTGAAAAAGTTCCCTCGACTTCGGAGAATTTCGGTTTCTCCCTGGGCAGATTGGGAAAAAATGGCCGAATATTTGGGAGATAATTATATTTATTCTCTAAAACCCTTGCCTGCCAGTTTGGCTAACCCGGTTATCGATGAGGGCTATATTCGTTCAGAACTGAGACGAGCAATGGAAATTACTAAAAATTGTCGGGTAGAGGTTATTATGAAAGATAACCATACCCTTGGAGAGAATCCCCAAAACGTTATCCGCTGGTGCCAAATTGCCCAGGAAGAGGCGGAAAAAATAGGCGAGTGATGCCTTCCCCTTAGACGTGCCCTCGTCTTTGGACTAAGGCGTTGGAAAAAACGGAAAATAGGATAACCAGACCGAAAACCACGTAGGTCCAAGAGTAAGGGATGCGCATAACCACTAACCCATTTTCAATTACCGAGATAACCAAGGCTCCGGCAAAAATCCCACCCATACTTCCGATACCACCCAGAAGAGAGGTTCCCCCGATTACACTGGCAGCAACTGCTTTAAACTCCCAACCTTCTCCTGCTCGGGAAGTGAAGCAAGCGGTTCGAGAAATCTGAGAACAGGCCACAAAGGCACATAAAACTCCTACAATCATAAAGCAGATTATCTTCACCAGGTGAGTGTTAATCCCCATAGCCCGGGCTGCTTCTTGGTTATCTCCGGTGG
>JASGLU010000039.1 GCA_030156825.1 Candidatus Atribacteria bacterium
ACAAAAAATAAAAGACAAAAGAAAAAACACCGAGGGGAAATAATCCCTCGGTACAAGGGGGAAAGAATTCCCCCTTGTAAACCCCTTTCTTTTTTGTCAGCACAATAACTTCTCATTTGTCATTACTGAATGTATTTATCAGGAATCCGGGTTATAAAGGGTAAGCCCCCTATAACCCCCGAAAAAACAAATCAAATACAAAAAGATAAATACTTACTGAGGAAGCGCTTTTCTTCCTCAGTAAGTATTTATCTTTTTTCTCTTCGTTTTTAATCTTTTAGCGCCGCAGGCTGTTTTCTTACACCGTAGGTAGCCTGTGTCGCAGGCTGCTATATTTGAAAACGGGCTAAATCTTTCTCTAAGCCTCGGGATAGCTCGGAAATCCTTTCGATATCCCTTCTGATTTCTCCCAGGGCAGTACTTTGTTCCTCGGTAGAAGCAGCCACTTCCTGGCTGGAGGCTGCATTTTCTTCAGAAATGGAGGCTACGTTCCTGATTTTTTCCAGAATCGAATTGGAAAGCTCTACTATCTCCCAGATAGAAGAGCGAGACTTTTGGGAAATATCTACCACCTTATCCAAGGCGGAAGTTGCCCCCTGAGAAGATTTATCAATGTTAGCAAAAGATTGAGAAATAGATTCTACCGCCTCTCCCACCTGCGAACTCAAATTAGTAATTTCCTGGAAGGTTTTTTCCGCTTCTTGCACCGCTTCCTCTCCTTGTTTTACTTTTTGGTTACTCTCTCCCATATTCTTCACCGCTTCCCGGGTTTCTTTTTGAATATCGCCAATTAAACCAGCAATCCGCTGGGCTGCCTTGCCCGATTCCTCAGCTAATTTCCTTACTTCTTCGGCCACTACTGCAAACCCGCGGCCGGCCTCTCCTGCCCGGGCAGCTTCAATGGCTGCGTTTAGAGCTAACAAGTTAGTTTCATCGGCAATCCCGGTTATTAAGTCGGTAATGCTACCAATCTCTCGTGAGCTCTGCCCCAGGCTCTCCACCACCTGTGAAACTCCCACTACACTGTCTCGAATCTCCTCGATTGCTCGAGTCACCCCCAAAAGACTTTCTTGTCCCAGCTGGGTAGTTTTGACCGATTCCCGAGTTCGCTCCCGGGCCTGCTCGATATCTTGCGCCGTGTGGCTAATGTTTTGAGTTATTTTTTCCATCTCCCCCAAAGCTTGTTCGGTCTTTTCTGCTTGCTCTCCCAACTGAGCTGAAATCTGGTCGATTGCTCCCACCAAACTGCTCATTTTATCTGAAGCTTCAGAAAGCTCCCGATTTTGTTCTTCTGAACCCTGAGCCACTTGAGAAACTGTCTGAGCCACCTGCTCACCGGCTTGCGCTACTTCTTGGCTGAATGACTTGAGGCGGGACACTTCCTGCAAAACGTTCTGCGAGCTCTCGGCCACCGTTTTCAAAAATCCCCGAAGCGAGGCCGAGGCTTCATCAAGGGCCCGCAGCAGCGCTCCGGCCTCATCCCGCCGGCGGCTAACAACGGTCTGTGTTAGGTCTCCCCCGGCCAGCTTTTCAGCAAAAGCCACTCCCTGACGAATAGGATGGACCAGAGAACGAGCTAACAAAATTCCCAAAAGCAAAGCCAGAACTATCACTATCCCTACGGTGATATATAAAATTCTTCTCAAGTTCTCTTCGGTAGTCCGGATAGAGTAAACTGCTTCTCTAAAGTCTTGAGTGATAACCTGGTTAAAGTTATCTAAAGATTGGGTCAGAGCAGCCTGTGATTCCTCCATCGCTTGAATAAGAGCAATTTTATCTTCGGCAAAGCCGGACAGTTGGTTTTGCAGGTCTACCACCTCTTGCCAGAGGGTGCGGTACGTCTGCCAGTTTTCCTGATAAATCCGTTGGGCGGTGTTGGTCTCGTATTTCTCTAAAAACTCCCCTCCCAAAAACTGGTCCAGCGACTCCATAAAGCTATCGTGCTTAACCAAAAAAGTGCCCCTTCTTTCTTTGAGCGGAGCAATCACAAAATTCTTCCGGGCCAAGTTCATCTGTTGAAGCGTGTCTAAATGGGTCTGAAGAGAGAAAGACTCTAAGTCCCGGTTAAACTGGTCCACCTCCAAAATTAAATCCCGAAACTGGTCCACCGTTTCCTCCGGGGATGCCTCTCCCTCCGACAGGAAACCAGCAAAGGCTGCCCATTTTTCCTCAACGGTAGCCAATTTTCCCAAAAGTTCTTCTCGAGATTTTTGGGAAAGGAAGAAGTCATTTTGCAAATTTTGCTTTAAAGAAGAAAAGCTTTGGTTTATCAAATTGATAGTATTAGATTTTTGCCCCTGAGAAACCGCAAATTCACTAATCAGGTCCTTTGCATTGTACCCTAACTGGCGGTAACCACTTAAAGCTGAATCCAGACCCCGGATAAAGGAAACTAAAAAATCGGCCGGCTCGTCCAAGGCAATGCTCTTTTCCAAGAGAAGCTGGTTGGCTTCCACTTCCCGACGGTGAAAGTCCATCAGTGCTCGCATGCTTTTTTCGTACTCTCCTCGCAGGGAAGATAATCCCTCAATCATCATCCTGAGCTCACTATCGGCAGAAAGGGGGCTGACGGAAAAAGGAAACTCCGCTCGTTCCCACGCAAGAGCCCATTCTCCCTCCTGGAAAGCCGGATCCTCGCTCCCTAACAAGAGGAGGTTTTCATACATTTTTATCCGCTCAACTATTTTCTGAAATTCCTGTTCTCCGCTTGCCAACGCCTCTTCCTCGGCCCCACTTAAATAAGAGGTAGCCAGGTTAACCCCCTGAGAAGATAGTTCCTTCATCTGAAACGAAACCAAAAGCCAGGGAATTTTTTCCTCCATCTGAGAGATGTCTTCCGAAATCCGGAAAAAGGCAAAAATTCCTATCCCCCCGGCCAGGGCGGCCAAGAGAGCTACCACCACAAAGCCACTCAAAAGCTTTCCTCGAATAGTCAAAACAATCCCTCCCCTATCAACTATTTTCTATTTTGCATCCCCGGCTAAAGGGAATCTCATTTATTATTTATCGGCTGATTGTTCCCCAACTTTAGCATCCGAAAGAAAGCGTATCCCCCAACCAGAAGCGGCAGGTAAAAAATAATTATCCGCCACAAAAGAACAAACATCCCCACCCGCTGAGCGCCAGCATAACGAATAAACGCTGACAACATGACAATTTCTGCTCCCCCACTGGCCCCGGGCGAAGGAACTAAAGAAAAGATAAAATAAAGGGGGATTTGTGCCCCTAATACCCCTAAATAAGGAGGATTTGTCCCTAAAGACCGAAGTACAAAATAGGCTACCGAAAAAACCATTGAGTATTGAACCATGTAACAAATTATATTCCAGACAAGATATTGTGGCTTGCGGGAAAAAAGGATGGAAAATCCCAGAGAGAATTCCTCCAAAAAGTGCCTCGTCCATTCCCGAACGGATTCCTCGGAAAAATGAATTCGCTTAAAATACTTTTTTACTATCGCTATTCCCCCATCCACCAACCGGTAAAGAATGTGGGGCTTCCGCAGAAAAAGCAGGAGCAGCGAAATCAAAACTGAGTAAAAAAGAGCAAAAGAATAAAGCAACCGCAGCAGAAACCCCTCCAGGGAAAAACCGATATGAAATCCAAAAATAAGTAACAACAAAAGGCACAATAGGCTAACCTGGTAAAGAATTCCGCATACCACCACTAAACTTCCGGCCTCTCCCCAGGTCAAACCCGCCCGGCCGAGCACATACATTTGCGCCGGACTGCCACCGGTAGCGAAGGGAGTAATCGACGACATAAAGTAACCCGAAAGTGCGGTGGTTAGAGCATCTCGAAAACGAATTTTTCTTCCCAGCGCCCTGACGTTTACCCACACCCGAGTAGCATCTACCATCCAGCCAATAACGACTAAAACTGCGCCCACTAAAAAAAAGGAGGAGCGAAAAGAGGAAAGGTCTATAGTTATCCCTCGAAAGGAAACCAAAGAGAAGATAAAAACGATGGTCCCCAGGCTGATGAAAACAGAGAGAATAACTTGCCTGGTAATTCTTTTCCGATCAAATTGCCTGGCTTCCGCCAACTTTAACCGTCTCCTTCCAAAACTTCCAGAGCTACCCTAACCAAAATTTACCCACCAAAATTCCTATTCCCCCCAAAAATCCTACTGTCAACCAACCGGCTATTTTTATCAGCGATAACGCCTCGCCAATCCGCCCTGAGGTTAGCTCCTTAATCGGGTCACCCAAAAAAGGACGCTCCTCACGCTTACCCTGGTAATAGTTAACTCCACCTAACCTCACCCCCAAAGCCCCGGCCAACGTGCTCTCTGGCCAGCCAGAATTAGGACTGGGATGAAGGCGGGCATCCCGCAGGGCTACTCGCAGCGCCCCCCACCCAGAATAACCAAGGATAAAAGCCGCCAGCGAAAGAGGGAAAACGCTTAGCCGAGCAGGAAGAAAGTTCAAAATATCATCCAGCTTGGCCGAGGCAAAGCCGAAGAAAAAATACCTGTAATCCCGGTACCCCAGCATAGAATCCAGGGTGTTGGTAGCTTTATAAATCAGACCCCCCAAGCCCCCCAAAAAGAAAATATAAAAGAGCGGGGCCACCACCCCATCGTTAAAATTTTCGGCCAAAGACTCAAGGCAGCCCCGGACCACTTCCCACTGAGAGAGGTGTTCGGTGTCCCTGCCTACCAAATGCCGAAGCCCAGCTCGGGCCCGGGGTAAGTCTCCTCTTTGCAGTGCCACCTGTACTTCTCCTCCCCGTCGGAGCAGGGTACGCAAGGAAAGAAAGTTGAAAATCAGAAAAACTTCTACCAGAAAAAACCCAAGAAAAAAAGCTTGTCTCAAGTAAGAGCGTAAAAGGAAATAACCTACCCCCAATCCCCCAACCACTACTCCGGCCACGACAAAGCCGAGCACTAACTCTCGCCGAAAGTTGCGCTTGGGGGGAAACCAGGCCCGCTCTAATCGCTCTATTAACCAACCAATCCAGGTCACCGGATGCCACCTTCCCGGAAGGTCGCCCCCTATCCAGTCCAGCAAAAATCCCAGAATTAGAGAAAAAGCGTTCACTACTAATCAACCCCGGGGTTTATCAAGTTTACTAACTGGGGGAAATCACTACTCCAGCGCAAATGTAAAATTACTCCCGGGTCAAGTAGCAGATGAAAGGTATTTTTAAAATCCATCCCACTCGAGTGGACCAAAAGGCAACGTATCACCCCGGCATGGGTTATCACCAAATAATTTCCCTCTTCCTGCTCAAGTAACTTTTCCCAAAAAACTTTTACCCGGCTGAGTACTTGCTGGAAACTTTCTCCCCCGGGAGGGGTAAAAGAAAGCGGATCTTTTCGCCAGCTAATCACTTCCTGGGGAAATTCTTGTTCCAGCTCCTGCCACCTTCTCCCTTCCCATCGACCAAAATTTCGCTCTTTTATCTCCTCTACTTCTTCCAACGGAACTCCGGGAGATACAAGCAGTTGGGCCGTCTCCCGGGTACGAACCAAAGGACTAACCCAGGCACGGGTAATAGGAATCTCTCCCAGCAACTCCCGCACCCGGACAACTCTTTTCTTCCCCCGAGGGGAAAGAGGAACATCGCTCCAACCGGCAAAATAACCCTGTTCAGTCGCTTCTGTATCTCCATGTCTTACCAAATAAACCGTCTTCATAAATTAATCATCCTCACTCCACCTGATATTACTCGCGCACTCCAAAGTTCAACTTTCTCTCCCGCCAGACCTGCCCGAATCCGCTCCAGCATCTGCTGGGAAGAATAAACCCGAGGGTCAAATAACACTCCGAATGCTCTGCCGGTATGGGCCCGATTCACCCCCACGGCTCCTGCTGCCTCGGCTATCTCTAATAAGCGGGGAAAGAGTGGTTCTCGTTCTACTTCCTGCATAACCTGAGCACTTAAGCTGGCAGCTCGCCCCAACAGGTTAACATCTTCTTCTTCCAGTCCTCGCTCCACCAGTCGGTAGGCTTCTTCTATTTCCCGTCGGTGGAAGAGCCAGTTTCTTCTGAACTTTTCCCGGTCAACTGTGTGAGTAAGAACCGTCCCTGGGAGCTCCACCACCACCACACCCAGATAATGGGGAAGGGGTAAGCGAACTATCACCCCTCCATCCATGTGGCCAAACAGACAAAGTCCTCGGAAAAAAGTGCTGTCGGTCGGCTCCACCTGCAAAGCTACTCGAGCAATCTCCTCTTCGGTAAGCGGATGATCCACCAGGGAAGAAAGAGCTCCCAAAAGAGCGGCAATATCAGCCGTGCTTGAACTCAATCCTTTCCCTTCGGGCAAAGAGCGCAACCGGCGAAAACCAATCCGAGAAACAAGGTGAGGGAAGCCCCAATCCCGAAGAGCTATCTCCAGCGCCTTCTGGCTTTTAGGAAGGGGAGAAGCGGATGTTCTGGCAATAAACTCATTTTCTATTTCCACTTCCATCTCGCTTACCCGGTTAATGGTGAGGGAAATTAAAACCTCTTTTTCTTCCCATATCCCTTCTATTAGTTCTCCTGCACTTCCGGGACAAATTGCTCGAGCCAATTTTTACTACCTCCTCAAATCAAAAGAATAGTTTCCACCAGTTCGATACCTGCTCCCGCCATATCCCCGTTCAATCCGCCAAAAATTCGCTTCATAATTTTTCCAAATAGATAAATAATAACAAAGCTTATTCCAATTTTCAAAAACAGAATTTCGCCTCCTAAAAAAAGCCAGGAAACAGCCATTAACCCTGCCGCCCAAAGAAAAAATACTCCCGGAGGTACTCGACCTAACCATTCTTCTCCCAACCCCGCTCGTTCCCGGGGAAGAGGCGAAAAAAAAGTCCCAAGAGCAATCGCCCCGGCTCTTCCCACAACCGGAGCGATCATCAAACAAAGAGGACAGGCGCCTTCCCGAATCAGTAAAAATTTCAACCCCAAAACCACAATAATTCCCAGCGCACCAAAGGTGCCCAGTCTTGAATCTTTCAGTATTTGAGTTCGGTCCTTATTTCCTCCAGCCCAGATAGCATCGCACACATCGGCTACCCCGTCCAAATGCAACCCCCGGGTTTGCACTTCCCAGGCTAACAAGGTAAAAAAAGCCGCCAAATCATAGCTTTTGGTCAGCCAATAAATTAGCAAAAAACAGGATAGGTTTATACCCCCGATTAATAAGCCAACCAGGGGAAAGAAAAAAGAAGAACGAGCCAGATCACCCCGGCGATAGGAAACCGCCGGCGTCGGCAAAATGGTGAGAAATCCCAGAGCAATCCAGAAAAGACGCAAAAAGCTATCGCTTATCCTTTGATTTTCCATGGGATTCCAGCTACCACCAAAAAAACCTGATCTACTCTTTGGGCAATCCACTGATTAATCTGCCCCTGTAAGTCACGGAAAGAGCGAGCAAGGGGGCTCTCCGGTACCACCCCTTCTCCCACTTCGTTACTAACTAAAAACAAAGAAAAACCTTCCTTCGCCTGTTTTTTAAGCAAAAACCCGAGTTCGGCTTGAATTTTCTCCCGGGTAGCTGCCTCCTCTTTTTCCTTTAAAAGTAGGTTACTCACTAAAAAAGTAACGCAATCTAAAACAACCGCTTTCCCGGCAAAGCTCTGCTTAAGACCCACTAAACCATAGGGGACTTCAATCGTCTCCCACTTATGAGAGCGAGCTTGGCGATGTTTTTCCACCCGCTGAGCCATTTCCGGGTCGGTAATCACCCCGGTGGCCAGATAAATCGGAGAAAGCCCGCTTTTTTCGGCTTCCATCTGGGCCAAACGGCTTTTACCGCTTCTGGCTCCACCGAGAAAAAGCACTTTTCTACCTTTGGTTCCGGACAAATTCCTTCACCGCCTTCACCAGTTGCTCATTATCCGAATGGCTTCTAACCGCCAACCGCACAAACCGCTGGTCCAGCCCCCAAAAATTTTGAGCTCGTCTAACTTTAATCCCCTGTTCCTCCAAAAAAGAAGCCAAATCTCCGGTCTCCACCCGAACCAGATAAAAATTAACCCGGCTGGGAAAAAGCTGAAGCTCAGAAGGAAGATTTTCCTCCAAAAACTGTTTTTCTGTTCGCAGATTGACTCTGGTAATTTGTTGGAAAGCCGCCAGATCGCTGGCAGCCAGCAACTCGAGCACCGCTGCCAACAAAGAGTTGATACTCCAGGGCTCAATTCTGGGAGCAAGGGCAGTGATATTTTGCGGGTGACTGGCTAAAAACCCTCCCCGCAGGCCAGGCAAAGACCAATATTTGGTAAGAGAACGCACCAGGTATAAATTGCGACTTCCCTCTATCTGAGAAGCAAGAGAACTCTCTTCCCCCATAAACTCTTGGAAAACTTCATCTACTATCAGGTTTATTTTCTGATAACGGCAAAACGATAAAACCTCCTGCCAAAAGTGAGCAGAAAAAGGAAAACCAGAAGGGCTGGGGGGATTACCCACTATCAAGCAATCAGGACGCTGGTCTCTAATCGCCTGCCAGACATCTTTTTCTTCCACCAAGGGAGGAGCCAGAATTGGCAAAACCGTCCATCCTGCCTGGGAAAAAGCCCGCCGGTACTCACTAAAGCTGGGCTCTACGATCCCCACAGTTTCTCCTTCCAACTCTCGTCCCAAAAGGTAAATAATCTGGGTGGCACCGTTCCCCGGCAGGATAGCAGAAGGAGGGAAAAAGGGGTAAAGCCGAGCTAAGAGCTGCTGATAAAACTCGAGCTCCAGCGGCGGGTAGAAAGTAAGATAAGAGAACAGTCGATCCCAGTTTTTCCTCAATTCCGGAGGCGGTCCCCAGGGGTTGAGGTTGACACTAAAATCCAGGGGAAGGGAGGAAGCCTCCCTCCCCCAAGGTAACCAAATTCCGCCGTGAAAAGGGCTCATGGTTCACAAACCAGAGTCAGGGAGGAAATAGAATCTCCCGAGCGAAGTTGGACCAATCGCACTCCCCGGGCCGCCCTTCCTTGACGAGGAATCTCCCGGGTGTGAAGCCGGATCACCATTCCCTCCTGAGTAGAAACCAAAAGTTCCTGCTCCTCTTTGAGGGGAATAATTCTTGCCAGCTTTCCCGTTCTGGAAGTTATCTTCATAATAATTATTCCTCTTCCCCCCCGATGGTGACGAGGAAACTGGTCTAAAGCTAACTTCTTTCCCAATCCTAAGGTAGATACCACCAATAAATCCTCTCCTCCATCGAGCGGACAAGCCCCCACTACCTGATCTCCAGGACGAAGATTAATCCCTTTTACTCCCCGGCTAACCCGGCCCATAGGTCGCACCTCTTTTTCTGAGAAAGAAATTCCCCGTCCCCCAGCAGTGGCCAGAAAAATCTCGTTTTGGCCCCCAGTAACAAAGACGGAAGACAAAGTGTCCCCCTCTTCTAAATTAATAGCGCGAATTCCCCGGCGGTTAATAGAAATAAATTCCAAAAGATCGGTTTTTTTCACCTTACCCCGGGCAGTCACCATAAACAGGTATTTACCTTCGCTAAAATCGCGCAATGGGATAAAAGCCAGCATTGTTTCCCCGTTTTCCAAGGGAAAAAGATTAATCAGATGAGTTCCTTTAGATTGCCGACTCATCTGTGGCAGCTGATGGGCTAAAATTTGAAATGCCCGGCCTTTGCTGGTAAAGAATAGAATCCGGTGCAAGGTAGTAGCTACTGATATCTGACTGACAAAGTCCTCCTCTTTGGTGGTAGTACCACTTATCCCGACTCCACCTCTTCCTTGGCGTCGATAGGTAAGAAGAGGCAATCTTTTCACATAACCATCCCGGGTTAAGGTAATAACTATATCCTCTTCTGGAATCAGGTCTATATCCGCTATCGACTCTTTCTTATCCACTATCTGGGTTCGGCGCTGGTCGCCATATTTTTCCTTAATTACCTGCAACTCCTCCCGGATAACTTGCCAGAGCACTGGTTCTTTCTCCAGGATATCTTTCAACTCTCCAATTCTTTTTTGCAAATCTTGGTATTCCAGCTGGATTTTCTCCCGTTCTAAAGCCACCAACCGTTGTAATCTCATATCCAGAATAGCCTGGGCCTGGGCCGGAGTAAAATCAAACTGGCTCATCAACCGTTCTTTTGCCTCTTCCACCCGTTCAGAAGAGCGAATAACGGCAATCACCAGGTCAATCTGATCTAAAGCCTTTAAAAACCCTTCCAAAATATGGGATCGTTCTTCGGCCCGATTAAGCTCAAACCGGCTTCGACGGGTCACAACTTCCCGCCGATGCCCTAAGAAATAGTTTAGGGCTGCCTTAAGACTCATAGTTTCCGGTTTGCCCTCTACCAGGGCTAAAAGAATAACTCCAAAGCTGGTCTCAAGTGCGGTATGTTTATAAAGGTAATTAAGCACAAAATCGGGGTTTGCTTCCCGTTTGAGCTCCAATACAATTCGAATCCCTTCCCGATCAGACTCGTCTCTAATTTCAGAAACATCATTTAGTTTCTTAACTTGAATCAGCCGGGCAATAGTTTCCACCAAACTGGCCTTGTTTATCTGATAGGGCAATTCCCGGATGATAATTGCTTGGCGGCCTTTGCCTATCTCTTCTATTTCAGCTCTGCCTCGAACCACCAGCTTACCCCTACCGGAGCGAAAATAGTTCCGAATCCCTTCCCGACCCATAATTCGACCATAGGTGGGGAAGTCAGGTCCGGGGATAATTGTCATCAGCTCGTCTACCGAAGCCTGCGGGTGGTCAATCAGGTAAAGAGCGGCATCAATTAACTCTCCCAGGTTGTGGGGAGGAATATTGGTAGCCATACCCACGGCAATACCCGAAGCGCCATTGGCCAAAAGTTGAGGAAAAGGGGCGGGGAGAACCGCTGGCTCGGTGAGTGATTCATCAAAGTTAGGGATAAAGTCTACCGTTTCCTTGTCTAAATCGCTCAACATTTCCTGGGCAATGGGAGCCAATCTCACCTCGGTGTAACGCATGGCTGCCGGGGGATCGCCATCTATTGACCCAAAGTTTCCATGGCCATCTACCAGTGGATAGCGATAGGTAAAATCTTGCGCCATCCGTACCAGAGCATCGTATACTGCCATGTCTCCATGGGGATGGTATTTTCCCAAAACATCGCCCACCACCCGGGCACTTTTCCGGTAAGGTTGGTTGGCACTCAATCCCATTTCCTTCATGGCAAACAGGATTCTGCGGTGAACCGGCTTTAGTCCATCCCGGACATCCGGTAACGCTCGGCCCACAATTACGCTCATGGCGTAGCTCAAATAAGCTTGCTTCATTTCCTCTCTAACGTCTACTTGAAGCTCTCGTCCTTTATCTTCTGCCATCTATTTCCTCCTCAAACTAATCCTGGGCATCTGCTAAATATCCAAATTCACTACTTCTAAGGCATGCTCTTTAATAAAATCTCTCCGGGGTTCCACCGCGTCCCCCATAAGGATACTGAAAATCTCCTCTGCCTCCAAAGCATCCTCTACCGCCACCCGTTTTAAAGTCCGGGTGAGAGGGTTCATGGTAGTTTCCCACAGCTGTTCCGGGTTCATTTCCCCTAACCCTTTATAACGTTGTAGGCTTACCTTTTTACTCTTCAGGTTTTTAAGTACCGTCTCCAACTCCCGGTCATCAAAAGCATAATAGTCCTTTTTGCCATCCCGGATTCGGTAAAGTGGAGGAAGAGCAATAAAAATATGCCCTTCTTCCACCAAGGACTTCATATAGCGGTAGAAAAAGGTAAGAAGTAGGGTTCTAATATGAGCTCCGTCCACGTCGGCATCGGTCATAATAATAACCTTATGATAGCGCAGTTTTTCTCGCCGGAAATCAAAGCCCATGCCACATCCCAAAGCCGCCACAATATTTCTAATCTCAGCGCTGGATAGAATCCGACCCAAATTGGCTTTTTCCACGTTTAATATCTTACCTCTCAAAGGTAGAATCGCTTGAAAACGACGGTCTCGCCCCTGCTTGGCCGAGCCTCCGGCTGAATCTCCCTCAACGATAAAAATTTCTGCCTCTTCCGGATTTTTCTCCGAACAATCGGCCAGTTTCCCTGGAAGAGAACCCGACTCAATACTGTTCTTTTTTCGGGTTAACTCTCGCGCCCGCCGGGCAGCTTCTCGGGCCCGGGAAGCTTGCAACACTTTTTCCCCGATTACCCGGGCCACCTGGGGATTCTCCTCCAGAAAGACTGAAAGGAAAGAATAGGTAAGCTCATCCACCAAACTTCGAACCTCGGAGTTGCCCAGTTTAGTTTTCGTCTGCCCCTCAAACTGGGGCTCAGGCACCAAAACGTTCACTACCGCGCACAGACCCTCTCTCACGTCATTACCCGAGGGAAGCTCATCTTTTTCCTTTATCAGCTGGTGCTTCACTATATACTCATTTACCGCCCGGGTAAGAGAGGTTTTAAATCCAGTGAGGTGAGTCCCCCCTTCACTGGTGCGGATGTTGTTAGCATAGGATAGTATGTTTTCCAAAAAACCATCGTTATATTGAAAAGCCACTTCTACCTGAATTCCATCCCGCTCTTCTTTAAAATAAATCGGTTCAGGGTGAATAACTTTTTTCCCCTGACTTAATTGACTAACTAAAGAGCGAATTCCCCCTTCAAAGTGGTATTCTTTTTTAACCTCGTTTCGCTCGTCTTCTAAGATAATACGCAATCCTTCGTTTAAATAGGATAACTCTTTCAGACGCTGGCTTAAAAATTCCAGGTGAAAAGTAGTATCGGGAAAAATCTGGGGATCCGGCTTAAAACGAATAACCGTCCCCGACTGTTCAGCCCCTCCCTCTTCAGTCAAATCTCCTTGGGGAATTCCTCTTTGGTATCTCTGTTTCCACACCTTACCTTCTCTTCTGATCTCTACTTCCAGCCATTCAGAAAGAGCATTTACTACTGAGACCCCCACTCCGTGAAGACCACCAGAGATCTGGTAGGCACTTTTGCCAAATTTACCACCGGCATGGAGTTTGGTAAGAACCACCTCTACCGCTGGTCGGCCGGCTTCCTGGTGAATATCTACCGGTATTCCTCTGCCGTTATCAGAGACAGTAACGCTTCCATCAGTATGAATAACCACTGAAATTTGGCTACAAAATCCTCCCAGGGCTTCATCAATACTGTTATCCACCACCTCAAATACCAAGTGGTGTAAGCCTTCCATTCCAGTATTACCAATATACATGCTGGGGCGTTTACGAACCGCCTGCAGTCCTTCTAAAACCTGGATCTGATTCGCTCTATAATCTTCTAATCCGCTCACTTTTTTCTGTTCCAAATTCTGTCACCTCATTTTATTTAACACTTAATCTTTATTCGCTCTACCTCCAGCCCCTCTTTCTGGTACCGAGTAATAATCCGGTCTGAGCGGTTTCGAACTTCTAACACCAAAAGGGGGTCATCCACCTCAAAATAAAGGGTATGATTACGAAACCCGGTTGGTCGGCAAAAAGAAGCCAGATCAGGAAAAAACTGGGGAAACCGCCCGAGCAAAAAATGAATTTGAACCGTAGGGAAGAAACCCGCCTCTCGTAGAAATTCTTCCACCGCCTTCCCCAGTGGAACCGGTTGACCAGGAAAAAACTTTAAATTAGGATTTTCTACCTCTCCTCCGGATAAATTTTCCCCCGGTCGAGAGTTAAAATCCTTACCTTGGCGCCCTTTTCTCTTTCCTCCCATTCTAATTTCTCCGTAGTAGTGACAAAAACCTGGTTTTGAGAAACAATTTCCGACCACAACCGCTTTCTTCTTTTTTCGTCCAACTCGGAAAAAAGGTCATCTAAAACTACAATCACCTTTTCCCCAGTTAATAATTTTACCACATTCATCTCGGCTAATTTAAGAGAAAGGGCTAAAGTTTTCTTCTCTCCTTGAGAACCAAAAGTCCTGAGGTCTCTTCCTTCTTTCTGAAAAACCACCTCATCTCGATGAGGACCTACCAAGGTAAACCCCCGGGATAGCTCCTCCGCCTTCGCTTCCCGGAAAGCCTGGCGTAAACCATCTTTTATCTCCGACTCATTTTGTAAACTATACCCCCGGGACTGATAGCGGGGCTGAATCTCCTCTTCTTCTCCTGAGAGTTCCCGGTAAAACTGCTGAATAAAAGGAGTTAAGTTTTGCAGGTACCAAATCCTTCCTCGGACTAAAGTGGTACCAAGACTAACCAATTTCTCAGTATAAACTTCAATTAACTCTGAATGGGGTTTCTCCCGCAAAAGAGTATTCCTTCGATAAAGGACTTCTCCATATTCCCGGCAAACTCTCCCCCAACCTGGCCGGAGAAGGTCTATTGTCTGGTCAAGAAAATCCCTTCTTTTGCTGGGACTACCTTCTACAATTTCCATATCTTGAGGAAAATAGCCCACCAACCAGATCCTTCTCTTCCTGGTCTCCAGCCGACCATTAACCCGCCATTCCTTAGCTTGGCCTCGGCGGATAATTACCTCCCGGGTAAAGTCACCCACCTTTTCTTGTACCTTACAACTCAAATAAGCCAGTTCTTCTCCCCAGGTTATAAGTTCCTCATCTCGGGCCGGGCGAGGTAAAGTTCCTCGAGCCAAAAGATAAAGCGCTTCTAAAAAATTGCTTTTCCCCTGGGCATTAGCGCCGGTTATTACTATCAATCCCTCTTCTAATTTGATTTTTAGCTGGGAGATATTTCTCCAATTTCGGAGGTTAATTTCTCTAAAATACACTTAACTTATGAACCCTCCTCCTCCTCTTCTTCTTCTTCTTCAAAGGGCATAAGAATAGATTGATAAGCATCCCCTTCTCCAAATATCTTGGCCGGGGCCTTTTTCCCACCCAAACCCAAATTTCCTCTTTCCCAGCGGCTAACCCGAAGGGCATCTATCAAATAGCCCCCATTAAAAGCCGTTTCCTCTTCTTCCCCTTCGGTTTCTACCGTTATTTCCTCTCGACCTACCCCTAACTCAGAGGATTGACAAACTACTTCCAGGCTGTTCTTCCGAAAAAAAATATTTACCATTTTATCTTCATCCAGAGAAGCCAAGGTAACCCGCTCTAAGCATTCGAGTAGCTCTCGTCGGTTAAACTTAACTAAAGTGGTGAAATCTTCCAAAATAACCGATTCATAGTCAGGAAAATCACCCTCAATTACCCGGGAAAAAATAGAAAGGTCTCCTACCTCAAAAAGGACCTCTCCCCTTCCCGGGGAGAAGCGAACAGTGCTGGTTTCAGGAATAGCTCTAACCAGTTCAGACACCACTTTTTCCGGTACGATATAGCGAGAATCAGGAGGAATATTTCCCTCTACTATAGTTATTGGACAAAAACCCAGTCGACTACCATCAGTACTCACCAGATTTAACCTATCTTTGTGAAAATGAAAAAGAACCCCAGTAAGGGAATGACGAGTCTCATCTTTTGATAGCGATAAGCGAACTTGGGATAAGGCAATTTTTAACTCATCCCCTTTCAGGTAAGAGTAAACATCTGTTGGGAAGGGAGGGAAGGTAGGGAAGTCCTCTGGGGAAAAACCGGAAATTTTCAAATAGGTTTTTCCGCTTTCAATTTCAATTGTAAAATCAGGATAAAAAACCAGAGAAACCTCTTTTTCTCTTAAAGATTTGCTTAAGCTATAAATAACTTTTCCAGGGATTACTCCCCGGCCGGCTTCTTCCACTTCTGCCTGGCAGTGGGTGATAATTCCAATTTCCAAGTCAGTTGAGGTAAAAATTACTTCTCCTCCTTCTTTTGCCTCTATTAAAATCCCACTTAGGGATGGTAGAGGTGCCCGGGTGGAAATACCAGTAAAAACCTTACTTACTGCTTCCCTTAATACTTTATTGTCAAAAGTTATCCTCATATCCACAGCCTCCTTCTTTTAGTACTATTATTTTAAATTAAAAAAGAGTAGTAGTAATAGTAAATAACTATTCGGTGGAAAACCCTTTCTATCCCTCTCCTGGACAAAGTTATCCTATCTTCCCTTCCTTGGGGATAAAATGAGAATAAGCTGGGGAGGGATAGTTAGTAATCCGCTTCCGTCTGGATTTTCTCTCTCAATTTGTTGATTACCTGAGCAAGTTGGGGATTACTCTCGACTTCTTTTTTAATTTTTTCATAAGCATGGATGATGGTGGTATGGTCTCTTCCTCCAAATTCCTCTCCGATAGAGGGAAGTGATAGGTCGGTGAGTTCACGGGATAAATACATGGCTATTTGCCGGGGTAAAACCACTTCTTTAGTTCTTTTTTTAGCCCGCATTAGATTTGGTTTTAGCTGGTAATATTCAGCTACCACTTTTTGAATAGTATTAACTGAAATTTTAACCTCTTTCTTTTTAGGTAAAATATCTTTTAGCACTATTTTGATAGTTTCCAAAGTAGGCTCCATTTGGTTTAGGGTGCAAAAAGCCTTAATTCTTACCAGAGCGCCCTCCAACTCTCTAATATTGGAGGGAATATTGTTGGCAATAAAATAAAACGCTTCGTCTGGAATTTCTACCAGTTCATTTTCGGCTTTCTTGCGTAGGATAGCTATTCTGGTTTCCAGATCAGGTGGTTGGATGTCAGCAATCAGCCCCCATTCAAAACGGGAACGAAGTCTATCTTCCAAAGTGGGAATATCCTTGGGCGGTCGGTCACTGGTTAAAACAATTTGTCGCAGGTCCTCATATAAAGTGTTAAAAGTGTGAAAAAACTCTTCTTGGGTTCGCTCTTTGCCGGCTAAGAACTGGATGTCATCGATAAGTAGAATATCTACATTACGGTATTTTTGTCGGAAAATCTCGGTTTTATCATCACGAATGGCATTAATTAGCTCGTTAGTGAACTTTTCGGAGGAGGCATAAATAACTTCTGCGTCAGGCTTTTTTTGTAAAATCCGGTGTCCGATAGCGTGCATAAGATGGGTTTTTCCCAAACCTACCCCTCCGTAAATAAAAAGGGGATTATAGGAATGAGCTGGACTCTCAGCTACCGCTAAGGCGGCGGCATGAGCAAATTTATTACTGTTTCCCACCACAAACTCAGAAAAAGTATAACGAGGATTAAGCCGTGGTTTTTTCTGTTCTTTATCTGAATTAATAAAAAAAGGTTGAAAAGGTTGCTGATTATGATTTTGATTAAAGTTAGGATCTACTAACAAGTTGATTTGTAAATCGGGTAAACTTTCCCCTACTACTTCTTGGAAAGAATTTTTTATAACTGTTAAATATTTTTGCTCAATTTTTTCCCGAGATAACTCGGTAGAAACAGCTAAAGTGAGTTCCTTTTCCGAAAAATCCACCGGTTTGATAGTTTCCACCCAGCCTTTGAATTCAGGGGTAGAAAGCTTTTGTTGAATTGAAGTTAAAGCCTTTACCCACAACTTATTCAGAGATTCATCAGAGATTTCCACCTTTATCCCTCCAGTTATCACCAAAAGTCACAAAGTTATCCACAGAACACTTCAAATCTGGGCATTAGCTTGAAAAAAGCAGAATTTTCCCCTCGTTTTTTGCCGGTTATGAATAAAGAAAAAAATTCTAAGCGCAACTATTTAAACATAAAAATGAAACTTAATCAAGTTATCCACAGGTTGTTAACATTTGTGGATAACTAACTGGAATCTTCCTAAAATTTAGGTTAGCACTTTTCACCAAATTGTCTATAAATTTCTTGAAAAAAGTTTTACTATAAAGTAGAAAGAGAAACAAAGAATACTTAACAATAAATTGACCCGATCATCACCCCCACAAAATTTGACATTAATTCATGGTAAAGCTACACTAATATATATAAAAAAATTAAAAAATGGTGAATGCCTCTTACAAAGCCTAAAAACAAAAAATCTCTGGAAGTTTACATTAGGAGATAATCTAAGTAAGCCACAAAAATTTAAACTTAATAAGGGGATTTATATCTTCAACAACAAAGAAATTAACTAAATAAGGGGGTTAAGATTTATGAAGATAGGGTTTATAGGGCTTGGAATAATGGGAAAGCCTATGGCGAAGAATCTTATGAAAGCAGGTTATAGTCTTGTAGTGTATGATATAAATAAGGAGCCAATAAAGGAATTAGTTGGTTTAGGAGCGGGGAAAGGATCTTCTCCCAAAGACGTATCTGAGAGGACAGATATAATAATTACTATGCTTCCAGACTCGCCTGAGGTAAAAGAAGTGATATTAGGGAAAGAAGGTGTGTTAGAAGGGGCTAAGAGAGGTTCAATAATAATAGATATGAGCTCAATTGCCCCTGCGGTTTCGAGAGAATTAGCAGCAAAAGCGGCAGAAAAAGGGGTAGATATGATTGATGCCCCTGTAAGTGGTGGACAACCAAAGGCAATAGATGGAACGCTTTCTATAATGGTTGGAGGAAAAAAAGAAGTATTTGATAAATGTTTTGAAATTCTAAATAAAATGGGTAGTTCTATTACACTTTGTGGAGATATTGGAGCTGGAAATACAACTAAGCTTGTAAATCAGATAATAGTGGCATTAAATATAGCAGCAATGTCAGAGGCATTAGTGTTGGGCACGAAGGCGGGAGTGGATCCTGAAACAATCTATAAAGCGATAAGGGGAGGATTGGCAGGAAGTACAGTTCTTGATGCTAAAGTTCCAATGGTACTAGAGAGGAATTTTAACCCTGGTTTTAAAATAAATCTTCATATAAAAGACCTAAAAAATGCAATAACAACGGCACATGAAATAGGAGTCCCGATACCGCTTACAGGAGTGATAATGGAAATATTGCAAGCACTTAAGGTTGATGGGAAAGGTGTAAGCGATCATAGTGCAATTATACAATTTTATGAAGAGATGGCAAAGATTGAGGTAAAAAGAGCAAAATAGCGCTAACGGCGAGCTCGTTTTTATGGAATTGTGAAACATAGATTACTATTAATTCCCTATCGGCTGAAGCTTCAGCCGATAGGGAATTAATAGTAATC
>JASGLU010000040.1 GCA_030156825.1 Candidatus Atribacteria bacterium
AGTGAGTGCTTTCCTACGTTGTACCTCTTTTCCGTCATGCCCGAAATTAGTAATCGGGCATCTAAGACGCCTTTCTCCTCTCCCTTGACGGGAGAGGGTCAGGGTGAGGGTGAAAATGAACCTCAAGAACCCCATGTTTTCATTGTTATCTGGTGTCCCGAAGGGGCATGAGGGTCTATCCTATCATCTTCCTCTGTTTTACTTCGGTTACAGTGTGGACTAAATCCTGATGCCGGAAACTATGTTCATCTATTCCTAAATGTATCTCGTCTTCATTTAGGATGGAGCCGAGCATATTCTCATCAATTAATCTCTCCAATAGACCTCTTAAAGTGCTATAGCTTATTCCTAAGTCCCTTCCCACCTGGGCAAAACTTCTATCTTTCAACTGCCATAGAGCTTCTATTTCTGTCACTTTGGTAATCCGGGAATGAGGTCTGATTAAATCTTTTCCTTCACTAAAAGTACGTTTACAACTCTTACATTTCCATCTGCAGAGATTAAGCTCTAAATAAACTCTTTTTCCTCTGCTCCAAGTATGGAGAACTTGTCTGGTTCTACCTTTTCCATGCTTATAGAGTTTTGTCGATCCACAGTAAGGGCATATTTCTGCTCTCTTTTTTAGAGAAGCTTTAACTACTATCTTTTCTTCATATTCAGTCGCCTCACCTATTTTTAAATCTTTAACTCCTAATAGGATTGTGATACCATTATCTTGGCCTCTGGCCATGGTGGCAAGGCCTCCCTTCTTTTCTAACTTCTGGATCTGGGATCCTTACCACCATACTTCTTTTTAGATATTTTTTCCACACACTTTATTATAGAGCCCCCAAAAACTTGACAGGTTCGAGAAAAGGGTTATTCTTAGAATTGAGGGGGATTATTTGAATCCCTCAACAAGGAGGGAATAACCATGCACAGAAAAAGAAAAAGTTGGTTAGCTATTTTAGTACCTCTTTTAGTAATCACTCTTTTAGGAGGATGTGTTTCCACCCCGTCCCCTTCGCCACCTTCTGGAACTTCTTATCCTTTACCACCTGGAGCCTCTGGACATATATACATAGAGTTTCCAGAAACTACCAAGGTAATCGATAAACCCCACGCGGACCTTCTTTCTTTCGCTTATCCCGATGCGCCATTAACTTTCTCAGAATCTACTCCCTGGTTAGAATCTCTTGCCCCGGGAGATGTAATAATATGCGGAAGGACCGATCAAACTCCCCATGGACTGCTCCGAAAGGTAGCCGAAGTTACCAGTACCAACGGGCTGACTACGGTCCATACCGAAGAAGTCACCCTCGAAAACTCGACAAAAAATAGTGACATTGACATCAGAGGTAGCGACACTGCCACTATAACGCTGGGGGAGATCGATTCCTCAATTAAAGGTGTCCCCTTCAGCCTCGAGCTGGGTAAGGTTAAAATAAAATATGATTATGAATTTAAGTTGAAGATAGGTTGGTTTAATTTGAAAGAATTTAAACTACGTCTGAAGATAACCAATGTTTGGAAACCCGGACTTACCGTGGGAGGCGAAATCGACCTTACAGATCGAACCATTTGGGAATCGTCATACCATGAGATTGGAGTTATTGAAGCTGGACCCATTCCTATTGTCATCGAAGCAAAATTCTTATCAAAACTTACAGCCTCACTATTAGCGGATATTGCTCTTGAGCAGGAAACCGATCTTTTTACCAGTGCTGGCTTTGAATATAAGGATGGTGATTGGCACTTTACAAAAGACTGGGATATCAGCACTAAACCAATGAATATCGATACCGAAGCCGGGGCTGAAATAGAGTTTACCCTTGGCCCAAAAATCAGCACGAAGATTCTGGGAGTAGCTGGACCTTACTTCTGGGCCGGTGGCCTATTGGAAACAGATTTTGATGCCGAAACCAAGTGTGGAGATTTTTACGAAGGTATTAAACTGACTGCTGGGGCAGAAGCAAAAATTTTGAGTTTCTCGCTGGGGCATGTAGAATTTCCTCCTTTCGAGAAAAAGAAAGAATTAGGAGAATTCTGTTTTTAATCCAGCAGGATATCCCCGCCTTAACAAGCGGGGATATCCTTAGTTGAATTTCGAAAAAGGATTGATCTTTTGCTGTGACAAGGGGTCATTTCCGAAAAATACTCGGTCGTTCTAAACGATAGCCCTCTCCAGCAAACACCACCATAACAGTGGTTTGACTGGCTGGTTTAACTGTCTCTCTCTGCCATTTCAAGCAAGATAAGGCGTAAGATAAGAAGAAAAAACTAAAAGGGCAAATTACTTCACTGACAAAAACGTATCCAGCAACAGCTCAAAAAGATATTGATAATTCAGAAGCGCTTGAGGTAAGAAAGTTAACTACAAAAGTTTGAAGAACAAATACCACTAATTGGTGGAGGTGGCGGGAGTTGAACCCGCGTCCGGAACTTATGAGTAAGAAAAGCCTACGAGCGTAGCCTCAGTTTTGTCTTTCGCCGGTTACCTCTCCCTGAGGCCAGATAGGCAATCCGCTATCCCGGCAATTTCTCACCTCTGGTACCCGGGAAAATCCCAGAGGCCAGCCCGCCATCTGACGCCAATTTTATAACGATGCGGTTTACAAGTATAATATCGCGATAGAAAAATCCCCTGCTAATATCCTTGCCCGAAGTTTGGGGTTCCCTCGCCGAAAGTATTTTGAAGCGGGAGAGGGGGAGAGACCCAGTGCAGGTTAACTTTCGGGAGGAAGAAAAATGAGGCAAGGGGGCATCAGCCTATTCTTTTTCCAAATTTTAGAGAGTCTTGAGAGCAGTTATCCTTGCGTTAGCTATGTTCCAGATAAAGAGCCCGCTAACAGCCCTCTCATAAAATAGCGACCCAGGAAAATGTAGAGCAAAAGAGGAGGAAGGGCGGTTATCAGAGCCCCTGCCATCTGGATATTCCACTCTACAAAATATGAACCGGCCAGATTGTTGAGAGCAACGGTGATAGGTTGGATGCTTGGCTTTTGGGCCACTACCAGCCCAAAGAGAAAGTCGTTCCATATAGAGGTAAACTGCCAGATCATAACCACGGCAAAGCCAGGCATAGATATCGGCAGCATTATATCCCGATATATTCTCAGAAAACCCCCTCCGTCAATCTTTGCTGCCTCTAATAACTCGGTAGGAACGGTAGAGTAGTAGTTTCTGAATATTAAGGTAGTTATGGGTACTCCATAGACGCAGTGAATGAAGATTAATCCTGGGATAGAACCATACAACCCTATCTTCTGTAAAACTACTACTATGGGAATTAAGACACTCTGATAGGGAATAAACATGCCAAATATAATGAGCGCCAACACAAGATTAGAAAATCTAAATTTCCATTTGGAGAACACATAGCCGTTCATAGACCCCAAAAGGGAAGATATTATGGTGGCAGGAATGACCAGATATATGCTATTTATGAAGTTTTTAGATAGACCAGTTACCCCTTTTGAGGCATCACCTCTCCAGGCAATTTGGAAACTGTCCAGACTTATATCTTGAGGGAGCTTCCACATATCTTTTAAGCTCACTTCAGCAAAGCTTTTAAAACTGGTTGCCAAAAGTACATATACGGGTAAAAGATAAAATACGGCAAAAAATATCAAGACCAGATATAAAATAAATCTACTCGATTTATAGGCCTTACGTATTTTAGCTTCCCCCTTTTAAGCCATGTCTTAGATAGGGGATGATAAGCATAGCTACAAAGATTAATAGAATTGTAGCGATAGCCGCACCTTGGGCAAAAAAATTACCTCTAAAGGTGGTATCGTACATAAATAAAGCCGGGACGTCACAGGAAAACCCCACCCCCGCTCCTGTCATAGCCACCACCAAGTCAAATATCTTCAGAGAGATATGGGTGAGAATGATAACTGCTCCTAAAGTGATGGGTTGCAATAACGGCAAAATGATGTATCTATACACTTGCCAGTTGCTGGCTCCATCTACCTGGGCCGCTTCAGATAACTCCTGAGGTATGCTCCGGATACCGGCCAGATACATAGCCATGACATACCCTGACATCTGCCATACTGCAGGAATCACCACCGCTTTTATCCCTACATTAGGGTCGGTATACCACCCACTTTTCAAAAACCCTAAACCAATCTCATCCAACAACATATTGATGCCTAAGGAACCGGTGATGGCAGTGCCCGGGTTTAACATCCATCTCCACACCACGCCGGTTACAATAAAAGATATGGCCATTGGAAACAAATAGATACTTCTGAAAACATTTTCAAACCGGACTTTTCTGTCCAGCAGGATAGCCAGAAGCAGGCCGACAGCAATAGATGCAACCAGAAACAATACGGTAAAAACCAAAATATTTTTAAAACTTATCTGAAAACGAAGGTTCTGAAAGAGGTCGGTATAGTTTCTAAATCCCACGAAGGTAAAATCGGGAACCACATCTTTCCAGTTGGTTAAAGATACCCATCCTGTCCAGCCAATAAAACCATAAACAAAAACCGCAATAAGGACAACCGAGGGCAAAATAAACAAGAAAGTCAGAATTTTTTCTTCCCTTGTTTTTTTCATAAACCCCCACCTTTTGAGGGATAAAATAATAAGGAGGGAGCAAAGTCCCTCCTTATTATGAAACTCTTACTGGGCTACCCCTGCTCTTTCTGCTACCTGCACCAGGGCTCTCTGGGTTACTTCCACATCTGGACGAGCCACAAAAAGAGCAATAACGTCTTTAAATTCAGTGACCCATCCCTCTGCGGCTGCTGCACCATGCATTACACTCGGGACTATGACGTCTTTCTCCCAGTCCTCCATAACTGACTTCTGGTAATCGTCAAAGAGGTCTTTGTTTATATCGGTTCGGGCAGGAATGGAGCCTTTCTTGAGGTTAAAGGCCTCCTGTCCTTCTTTAGAGCCCAGGACTTTCAGGAAGTTAATAACATTGTCTCTATTTTTACTGCCTTTGGGAAGACCAAAGCTATCGGACAGAGCATCGAACACCCCAGCAGTTTCCGGAACTGGTGCCCATCCAAAATCAGTATATTCCTTAGAGAAGAAATATCCTGCTACCCAATCTCCCATGATGCTCATCGCGCCTTGTCCATCTATAATATATTCATAGGCCTCGTCCCAGGTAAAAGCAGCATGGTCGGGATTAAGATAGGTAACCATTTTCTTAAATGTCTCTAAAGCTTCAGTAACTCCTGGGTCTGACCACTTGGTCTCACCGGTCCACAAACCGTTATAGCCTTCCGCTCCTAATTTAGCAATCAGAACCGTCTCAAATATGTGGGCGGCCTCCCATCCATCTTTTGTGCCCAGAACAAAGGGGATAATCCCCTGCTCTTGTAACTTGTCTGCTATTTCAAAGAATTCATCAAAAGTCTGAGGGGCAGCAAATCCGTTATCGGCAAAAATTTGCTTGTTGTACCAGAGAACATTGGCCCGGTGAATATTTACCGGCACAGACCAATAGTCGCCTTCATAAGAAACAATGTCTAATATCCCCTCGGGCATAACTTCTACCCATCCTTCAGAATGGAAAAGGTCGGTCAAGGGCTCCATAAACCCGGTTTTAACCCAAGTATCGATCAATTCTTTTCCAGCATGCACTTGGAAAGTGTCGGGTGGGTCTCCGCCTAACATCCTGGTTTTCAACACTGCCTTAGCATTGGTTCCGGCTCCACCAGCTACGGTAGCATTGATAATTTCTACATCGGGGTAAAGGCTGCTGTAGATATCAAAGAGTGCTTGCAAACCTTCAGCTTCACCACCTGCTGTCCACCAGGAAAAGATCTCTATCTTACCTTTTTCCTGGGAGAAAGCAACGCTGCCCAAAGCGAGCACCAACAACACAGAAAGTACCAAAGATAAAACTTTAAAGCACTTCATGTTTAATCCCTCCTTAATATTATTTACCCTTATATGAAATTGTATCATTTCCCCAAATTAGGTCAAGCTCTGGCTGCTGGTTTTTGGAACTTATGGTGTAACTTGGGTTAATAAATTCTGCGGGATACTATATAATAAATTACTGAGAGAAAAAAGGGGAACTACCGAGATGAGAAAACAAGAACCATTGTTTTTAGGAATTGATCTGGGAACGCAAGGGGTTAGATGTTTAGTCTCCACTTCCAAAGGGGAAATAGTAGCCGAGGGAAAAGAAAAAATTTCTCACCTTTGGCGCCAGGGAGAACAATTCGAACAAGACCCAGAAGAGTGGTGGCAGACAACTATTTCTGCCCTCAAAAAAACCCTGCACCACCTGAAAAAATTGGGGAGAGACTCCGCTAATATTCAATCTCTGGCTTGCGACTCCACCTCTGGCACAGTGCTGGCCATCGACCAAAAAGGGGAGCCTCTGAGCCGGGCTATCATGTATAACGACGGTCGAGCGAAAAAAGAAGCCGAAATCATAAATTCTCAGACAACTTCCTTTACCGAGCGCCTGGGGTACCAATTTAGTGCCTCTTTTGCCCTGGCCAAAATACTATGGTGGAAGAAGAACCTGCCGTGGCTTTTCGAAAAATCTCGCTTCTTTCTCCATGCTGCCGATTTTATCGTGGGGAAATTAACCGGAGAATGGGGGGTGTCTGATACCTCCAACACTCTGAAAATGGGCTACGACCTGATTAATCTTAAGTGGCCGACCTTTATCGAAGAAAAGCTGGGTATCCCCATCGATAAACTCCCCCGGGTAATTAAACCTGGAGAAATAGTAGGGGAGATAAACTCCCAAATAGCCCAGGAACTCGGCTTGTCTACCCAGTGCCAGGTAGTCGCCGGATGTACCGATGGAACTGCCTCTTTTCTGGCTTCTGGAGCCCATCAGCCGGGAGATATATCTTCTACCCTGGGAACTACTTTGGTAGTGCGAGCCATCAGTTATCAACTAATCAAAGACCCTAAGGGACGAATCTATTGCCACCGGCACCCCGAAGGTTACTGGTTACCTGGAGGAGCAAGTAATACTGGGGGCGAATGTCTGGAAGTATACTTTCCAGGAGAGGACTACCGACAATGGGACAATAAAGTAGCCTCTATTAATCTTCCCACTTCTTGTTTGTTATACCCTCTCACTCGCAAGGGAGAACGCTTGCCCTTGTCCTCTCCTTATGCCAGTTTTTTCCAAGTAGGCCAGACGAAAAACAAGGTGGAATTTTACGCCGCCTGTCTTGAGGGGGTAGGATATGTAGAGCGCCTGAGTTTTGACCTGCTGGAAAGTTTGGGGGCCGACCCTATAATTCGGGTATTTGCCTCCGGGGGAGGGTCTCGCAGCTCTGTCTGGCGGCAAATCCGGGCTAATATCCTGGGTCGGCCCATTTTTCTCCCCCAAACTACTGAATCAGCTTTTGGAGCCTGTGTGCTGGCTGCCTCTCCCTGGTGGGGAAAGATTGCCCGAGCGGTAGAGGAGATGGTTTCCCTCTCTGAAGTCACCCAACCGGAAACAGACCTGGTCTCTCTCTACCAGGAACGCTACCAGGCTTTTCTGGCCGAATGCGAAAAACGGGGCTATCTTTCTGCCGGAGAAGTAACGGCTAAGAAAGATAAATACCCGCAGCCTTAACTTCCCGATAAACCCAAAAGCCGGGGCTCGCACTGGTAGAAATCCGCAACTTGGGCGAAGTTATTTAACGGCATCAAGCGTTGTTTCCCACCTTCAAAAGCTGGGCATTCACCGCTACTATCACGGTGCTCAAAGACATAAGAACTGCTCCCACCGCCGGGCTCAAAAGGATACCAAACGGGTAGAGCACTCCAGCAGCCAGGGGAATGGCCACTGCGTTATAACCAGTAGCCCAAAAGAGGTTCTGAATCATCTTACGATAAGTAGCTTGAGCCAGGTTTAAGATTGAAACCACAGCTTGGGGGTTATTTTGGACTAAGACTATATCAGCGGTTTCCACTGCCACATCGGTTCCTGCTCCTATGGCTATCCCCACATCGGCTTGGGCTAAAGCCGGGGCATCGTTTACTCCGTCTCCCACCATGGCAGTGAGAAGGCCTCTTCTTTGGACCTCCTGCACTCGAGCTGATTTCTCCTGGGGTAGAACCTGGGCAAAAAAATCATCCAGACCTACCTCCTGAGCCACCCAGCGGGCTACTTTCTGGTTATCCCCGGTTAACATCAGACACTTGATACCACGCGCTTTCAATTGAGCCACCGCTTCCCGTGATTCCGGCCGGATAACATCGGCTAAGGCAATGGCTCCTTCAAGTTTCCCTTCTATCAGGATAAATACCACTGTTTTCCCCTGCTCAAAGAGCTCGTCCAAACCGGGGTGATTGACTTCCACACCCCTTTCCTCCAGGTATCCCAGGCTTACCACTTCCACTTTTTTTCCATCAACCCGTGCTTCCACTCCTCTGCCGGCTCGAGCCAAAAAATCCTCTGCCGGCCGAGTTTTTTTTGCTTTTTCTACAATTCCTTGAGCAATGGGATGTTCGGATAAGGATTCTACCGAGGCAGCCAAAGTTAACAAAGTTTCTTCCGCCTGGCCAGATAGGGAAATAACATCGGTCACTCCAAACTTCCCCTGGGTAAGGGTGCCAGTTTTATCAAAAATAACCGCCTTTAATCGCCGGGCATTTTCAAAGGCCTGCCGATTGCGGATTAAGAGCCCTTTCTGAGCCGACAAAGAAGTAGACACCGCTACCACCAGAGGAATAGCCAACCCCAAAGCGTGAGGACAGGTAATGACCATCACCGTCACCGCTCGTTCCAGGGAAAAAGCCAGTGCCTCTCTTCCAACAGTAAGCCACAGCAAAAAAGTAACCGCCCCTGCTGACAGGGCAATAATCGTCAACCAAAAAGCAGCTCGATCGGCCAGATTTTGAGTGTGAGACTTGCTTGCTTGGGCTTCTCGAACCAGGTTAATAACCTGGGATATAAAAGAATCGCTGCCGGTTTTTTGCACTTCCACCGTGATAGAACCACTGCCGTTTATCGAACCCCCAATCACCTGCGCTTGAACTTTTTTCTCTACCGGCTTTGATTCTCCAGTTAAGAGGGATTCGTTAACTTCAGTTTGTCCTTCGACCACCACCCCATCGGCTGGAATTTTTTCCCCCGGTTTGACCAAAAGCCGGTCTCCTGCCTCTATCTCTTCTAAGGGAACTTCTTCCACTTCCCCCGAGGGGAGAAGCCGATGGGCAGCCTGGGGAAGAAGCTGAGCCAGGGCTTCCAGGGCACGAGAGGCTCCCATTACCGAGCGCATTTCGATCCAGTGGCCTAAAAGCATGATATCAACCAAGGTAGCCAGCTCCCAGAAAAAGGCCGCTCCCGGGAGGCCAAAAACCACCGCTCCACTGTAAATATAAGCGGTGAGAATCGCCACCCCAATTAGGGTCATCATCCCCGGATTTCTTTGTCGGAGTTCATCGATTAACCCTTTAAGGAAAGGGTATCCCCCATACCAAAAGATGATTGAGGAAAGAAGGAAAAGGAGGTAAGAATCACCTGGAAAGGTAAGGGTAAACCCCAGAAAATCCTGAATCAGGGGAGAGAGAATTAAAACGGGGATAGTAAAAACCAAAGAAACCCAGAACCTTCTTTGGAAATCTGCTATCATATGTTCCCCGTGCGCCTGGTGGTCGTGATGGTGGGAACCCTTCACCTCTCCAGAGGTAGGTCCGTGCTGACCGGCATCGTGAACCCCCTTATGTTCGTGCTGTATAAAACCTCCTTCAGAAGAACGTCTCTGCATGGGTGACTGATGGTGATGATGGTTGGTGGGCTTCAACTAAACCACCTCCTCCAATTTCTGTTAGCTGTCAAGCAATAACTCAATTTTATAACTTTCTATTCCGACAGTTCCAATTTCAGACTTTTCCTTAATCTTACGCCACAGACTGTTCGACATTCCCGAACTTAGTAATCGGATATTTTCCTCATCCGTCATGCCCAAAATTAGTAATCGGGAATCCTTCCCATTCGTCATGCCTGAAATCTTTAATCAGGCATCCGTGTCTTTAACCTTTCCGAGGATGATAGGGAGTCTTTTCCCTTATAATTGGGGTTATAAAGGCAAAAGGAAGAAAAAATTGAATTTTTTGCCATCCTTTTTGAAAGAAGGGTGAAATCCGCTCTAAATATGCTATACTACTTAAGTAGGGGGGATAACTTTGCGAATTAAACTAACTTATCAGACCTTAAACCAGGAAAACCTTTTCCTTCCTCTTCACTACAACTATTTAATCCAGGGCCTGATCTACCGCAGTTTAACCCCCAAGTTAGCCACTGAGATTCATCAGCAGGGTTTCCCTCTGGGACAAAGAAGTTTTAAACTATTCACTTTTTCTCGTATTTTGAACCGGGGAAAAATAATAGAAAAAAACGGGCAAAAATTTCTCATTTTTGGTAGCCACTTGAGCCTCTACTTCTCCTCTTCCCAAAATTACATAGTGGAAGACTTGGGAGAAAGAGCATTTCACCAACGAGAGACGAAGTTGGGAAAACATTCGGTTTTTCTCTCTCAAATCGAAGTCCTTAAACCCCCGACTATCGACAAAGAACTTTATATCCGTTTCCTTTCCCCAGTTACTATATACAGCACCCTCCGCCGGGAAAACGGAGAAAAAGTGGTCCACTACTACCGGCCTTTTGAGGCCGACTTTTCTAAACTGATGGAGAAAAACGCCCGTAAGAAATACTTTTTAATTACCGGTAAAGAAGGGGATTCTCTTCCTCTATCCCTTAAACCTCACCGATTTTCTACCCAAAAAAACCATGTAGTGGTTTTTTTCAAAAACACCCCGATTGAGGGGTGGACCGGAATTTTCAAACTGGAAGGCAACCCCGACCTAATCAAAACCACCTATGATGCCGGCCTGGGAAACAAAAATTCCGCCGGCTTTGGTATGTGGGAAATATGGAGGGAAAAAGATGATTGAGGCAGTCAAGGAAATAGGGAAAATCATCATTCAGAGAGAAAAAAAAGACCTGATGGAAGTTATGGTGGAAGACCCCAACGCTAACGGAAAATATAAGCAGGTGGTTACCATAGTTTTGGAAAAGAAAGGTAATCAGGTTCTATTTAGGGAGGTGGACCGAGAAGAATACGATAGCTCTAAAAAAATGAGATATCTCTACCGCTCAGGAGCAAAAAATGGCCCAGACCTTTCCCCCACTGCCAAACTTACCGAAGCCCAGAAAACTTTTACCAATAAAATCCTGGGCTGGGCCAACAGAGTTCTCCAAAAGAATGCAGAACTTTCCCCGGCAGAAAAAGAATTTATTCAATCCTTGAAGGGGGAATTAGAGGCAAACAAAGATTCGATAATAGAAGAAATTCAAAAAATTCGGGCAGAAATCCCCAAAAAAGAGAGCATTTTCATTACTTTAAAGTTAAGAGACGAAAACAAAGAACATTATGCAGGAGACATTGCTCTCTTTAGAAATATTTTTCTCTCTTGGGTTCAAGCAGAGAACGAAAAAAGAGGGGAACAATTTGCTACCTGTTCTATCTGTAACCAAAAGAAAAAGGTTATCCTGGGAGATGGGGTATATAATTTTTTTACCATAGATAAACCGGGATTTATCGCTGGTGGTTTCCGGGAAGAAGCAGCCTGGAAAAATTTCCCTATTTGTGTAGATTGTAAACAAGCCTTGGAAGAAGGGAAAAAATATTTAGAAACTAATTTGTCTTTCAGCTTTGCCGGTCTCCGCTACCAGCTCATTCCCAAATTCATTTTAGGGAAAGAGAATGTGGCTCAAGACATCTTAGACCTGTTTACCGATTCTCCTAAGTTGCTCAGCTTAAAAAAAGAAAGCCAGGATAGATTTTTAGGAGACAAAGAGGAAATTCTTCTGCTTCTTTCTCAGGCTCAGGATAATCTTACTCTTAATTTTCTTTTTCTCCTCAAGCAGCAAAGTGCAGAAAGGATTTTAGCCTTTATAGAAGATGTTTTCCCTTCTCACCTGAAGAAAATATTCGATGCCAAAGATGAGATAGACCACGTTTTCCAGCAAAATTTCACCTTCCGCACTATCCGCAACTTTTTTTCCAAATCTGACCCGGCCAAGAGAGATAACGATTTAGACGGTTATTTTCTGGACCTGGTAGATAGAGTGTTTAAAGGAAGACCAGTAGATTACGATTTTATATTGCGTTTCTTGATGAATAAGATTCGCAGCAGTTTTGTAAACGACCAGTATTTTGGCCCGACCACCATAGAAGGAGTGATGGTGGTTAGTTTTCTGGAAAGGATGAAATTAATCAAAATGGAGGTAATGGCGATGGATGAAAGACTTTTTGATCCTCTTTTTAAAAAGTATGGTGCTACTTTTGAGACCCCGCTCAAGAGAGGTCTCTTTCTTCTCGGTGCTCTAACTCAGCTTCTTCTCCGAGTTCAATATAATAGAAGAGAGTCCACTCCCCCTTTCTTAAAGAATCTCAAAGGGTTGAGGATGGATGAGCGAGACTTTTTAGGATTGCTTCCCCGGGTAGAGAATAAGCTGCAGGAATATGATTCTTTTGACCAAGGGAAACAGAAGTTAGCCAGAGAAGCGGCTCATTACCTTTTAGAAGCCGGAAATAACTGGAAGATGTCCACCGATGAAATGAACTTCTATTTCGTGGCCGGAATGAATCTTCTTCCCGAAGTCATTCCTTTTATTTATCCCGAAAAAAGTGAGAAAGAAAAAATTATGGTAGAGGAGGATGTTTGAGATGGATGTTATTCAAAACCGTTCGGAAATTCTTTTTCTTTACGATGTTACCAACGCTAACCCCAATGGTGACCCGGTGGATGAGAACAAGCCAAGAATTGATGAAGAAACCGGAATTAATCTGGTCTCTGATGTCAGGTTGAAGAGAACCATCAGAGATTATCTCTACGATTACCTGGGAAAGGAAGTTTTTGTGCGGGAAATAAGGACTGACAATGGTAATTTGAAAACCAAGGAAGACCGGCTCAAAGATTTTAGCTCTTCTCAGAGTTTAATAGAAAAGTGCATCGACATCCGGCTTTTTGGCGCCACCACTGCGGTAAAAGAAAAAACCATGACCCTCACCGGTCCTGTCCAATTCAAGTACGGGAGGTCTCTCCATCGAGTAGATTTAACCTATGTGAAAGGAACCACTGTGATGCCTTCTCAAGCTGACAGGAAACAGGGCACTTTCACCGAGAGATATATCCTCCCTTATTCTTTAATCGCTTTTTGGGGAGTGGTTAATGAAAAAGCGGCTCAAGCGCAAAACCTTCCTTTAACCGATGAGGATGTCGATTTAATGATGGAAGCCATTTGGAACGGCACTAAGAATCTCATCTCTGGTTCTAAATTTGGGCAAACTCCCCGTTTTCTTTTACAGATAATCTATAAGGGAGGCAATTTCTATATCGGAGAGCTGGATAAACGAATAGCTATTCAGACTGAAAAAGAAGAAGAAAAAATCAGGGATATTTCTGAATTGCAGGTGGAAGTCTCTCCTTTGATTAAAGCTCTGCAAGAAAACCAGGATAAAATTGAAGAGTTGAGGATAAAAACTGATGACCGGATAGTCCTGGCTAAAGATGGAGAGCCAGTAAAAGTGGAAAGTGCTTTCTCGGGGTTACCGACTGCATTCTTCCCCTTTTAAAAGGCGGGATAGCTGATGAAAGTCCTGGTTTTTGATATTTATGGTGATTTAGCCCATTTTCGGAAATTTTACACCACCTCTTCTCCTTTGACTTTCCCTTTTCCCCCTCCCTCTACGATTAAAGGGATGCTGGGAGCGATAATCGGGGTGGACAAAAAAGATTATCTCCGGGTCTTTTCCGATGACCACTGTAAAATTGGTCTTCAAATCTTAAGGCCGGTCAAAAAAATTCGCTTGGGTCTTAACCATATAAACACCAAGCAAAACTACTGGATACCGACTAAAAGAGGAAGCCATGAAGCAAGAACTCAAATCCGGACTGAATTTGTAAAAGACCCCGGTTATCGACTGTATGTTTCGCATCAGGATCAGGTAATTTTTGAAGACCTGGTGAGAAAAGTCAAAAACCATGAAGCAGTTTTCACTCCTGCTTTAGGTTTGAGTGAGCTTCTGGCTGATTTCCAATATCAAAAGGTAATCGAGGTAGAAGAGAGAAAAGAAGAAGGGAAAACAAACTTGGTCACCGTCGTTCCTATGCCTTACCTGGGAGATTCGCGGATAACTTTTGAAGAAGGAAAAAAATATTTTAAAGAGAAAATCCCGCTTCGGATGAACGAAAAAAGGATAGTAGAAGAATATCAAGAAGTTATCTTTGAATCCGAAGGCGAGTCTATCCAAGCTGAAATCCAAAAGAGCTGGGCAGGTGAAGAGGGTGGGAGACTCCTCTTTTTCTAATCTCTATTCTCATCCCGGGAAATATTTAGAAGAACACTTAACCCAGGTGGCTCACATAGCAGTGACCAACTGGGAGGCTACTTCAGTGAGTACTCTGGGAGAGTTTTCTAAAAGTGACTTGACCAGATTGGTCAAAACCTGTGGTTTGGCTCACGATCTGGGCAAGGCTACTAATTCTTTTCAAGGGTATCTTTTATCGGAAGACAAAGAGAAATCGCCAAAAACCCGTCATTCTCTGCTCTCGGCGATAGCCACCTTTTTCTTGGTGGAAGATGAATTTCGAGAAGCAACTCATTTATCTGAAGACCAAAAGAAGCTCCTGGCTTTCATAGGGTTTCTGGCAGTTAAAAGGCACCATGGGAACTTAGAAGATGTTTTAACCGAGTCTTTTTTTAGCGCCAAAGAAAAGGAGACTCTTTTAAAACAAATAGAAGATATCGACGCCGACCGGCTTTCTACACTGGCAGAAAACCTCAAAAGCTCTGGTCTTCCATCACACATCACTAAAGAGTCGTGGGCAAGATGGATAGAAGCTTTTTCTCCAGAAACGATAAAGTTGAGAAGAAAATTGCGCCAGTTGGGTAAGGAAAACAACCTCAACTGGTATTTCTTAAATAACTTAGTATTCTCTCTTTTAATTGATGCTGATAAAAGCGAAGTAACCGTAGGCGAGGTCCCTCGAAAAGAAGTAGAAATTCCTCCTTCCATAGTGAATGAATATAAAACCACCTTGAAGATAGAAAAAACCTATTTAAACCAACTAAGAGAAGAAGCTTATCAGGAAGCGCTTAATCAGGAGATAGATTTAACCACCAGGTTTTTCAACCTCGACCTTCCTACTGGACTGGGAAAAACCTTCACCGCCCTTGCCTTTGCCCTGAAGCTTCGAGAAAAGGTTAAAGCAGAGCAGGGCTACACCCCCCGCATTATATATTCCCTTCCTTTTTTGAGCATTATCGAACAAAATGCTGACCAGATAGAGAAGGTTTTGAAAAAGAGCGGCCTTACAGTGGACAGCTCTCTCATTTTAAAGCACCACCACCTATCAGACATTTATTACCAGGAAGGTGCAAAAGAGTTTGAGCCTGATCAAGCAAAAATTTTAATAGAGGGGTGGAACGCTGAAATTATCGTTACTACCTTTGTTCAATTTTTCCATAGTTTAATTTCCAATCGAAACTCCACCCTGCGTAAATTCCACCGACTGGCTGGTTCAATTATAATTCTGGATGAAATCCAGTCTATACCTTTCAAATATTGGTTACTCCTGAGAGAAGTTTTTAAGCAATTAACCTCATTGCTCAACTCCTACATAGTCTTGGTGACCGCCACCCAACCTTTGATTTTAGAAAAAGGGAGAGCATCCCCTCTGGTTGCTCCCCAAAATTACTTCCCCCGGGTCGATCGAGTTACTATCCGAGCTGACCTGGAAGAAAGCATTACCATAGAAGAATTGGTAGATCGTTTAATCATAAGAGACAACCAAAGCTATCTTTTTATCATGAACACTATAAATGCTGCTACTACCCTCTATCAGTTGATGAAAGAGAAGGTCAAAGATAAAATAGCCTACCTTTCTACCCATGTCGTTCCCCGGGAACGCTTAGAACGAATAAAGGCGATAAAAGAAAAGAAATTTCGTTTAGCCGTCACCACTCAGCTGGTAGAGGCAGGAGTAGATATAGACTTTGACGTGGTTTACCGAGACATCGCCCCCTTGGATTCTATCATTCAGTCAGCCGGACGATGCAACCGGAATTGGGGCACAAAAGAAGGGCTGGTAAACATAATTCGCTTACAAGACAATAACAACCGGGCCTATTCTTCTTATATCTATGATTCCTTACTTCTCCGGGAAACAGAAAAAGTTCTCCTCAAAAACAATGTTCTGCATGAACAAGAGCTGTTTAACATAGTGGAGAACTATTTTTACTTGTTACAAAATAAAAAATCGAGTGATGAATCGAAAGACCTATTGGAAGCCGTTTATCGGCTAAAATACGCCAGTAGTGACCAACAATTAGGAATAGCAGATTTCAAACTAATTGAAGAAGATTATCCCAAGTTAGACGTTTTCCTGGAAATAAATCAGGAAGCCCAGGATATTTGGAACAAATTTTTAGAAATCAAAGAAATCAAAGATCAATGGGAAAGACGTTTAGCACTTAACAAAATAAAAAGCGACTTTTACCAATTTGTTGTCTCGATACCAATAAATGTGGAAAACCTTCCTCCAGAAGTTTCCGGTTTCCGCTACGTTAACAACAACAGCCTTGTTGATTTCTACGATTCAGAAACTGGCTTCAAACTAAAAGGAGGGCCGGCTATATGGTAGATAATATTTCAGGAACGCTGGTCCAGAGCTATTCCATTTGTAAAAGACAATTATGGCTTATGGCTCATCAAATTACCCCTGACCAGGATAATTCCTATTTGGAAATAGGCAGATTTTTAGATACGGAAAGCTATGATCGGGATAAGAAAAAAATCCACTTTGAAAACGTCGTTTTAGACCTGATTCAAACTAAAGAGGGAAATTTAGTGGTGGGAGAAATAAAGAAAAGCTCTAAAGCCGAAGAAAGTGCAAAGCTGCAGCTGGCTTTTTACCTTTATCGATTACGGGAAAACGGTATTATTTCAGAGGGGGTTTTACTCTTTCCCAAAGAAAGAAAAAGAGTAAAAGTAGACCTAACTTCAGAATTAGAAGAAAAGATGAAAAATGTTATAGAGGATATCAAAGGGATAATCGCTCTACCTTCTGCCCCCTCTCCTCAAAAAATAAAATTCTGCACTCATTGTGCATACCGGGAGTTTTGCTGGGCATGAGCGAAAGCATCTATGTTTTCTCAAGTGGTAAGCTTCAGCGGAAACACAACACCATTTACTTCGAAAATAATGAAGGGGCTCGTAAATATATCCCCATCGAGAACACTCGGGAAATTCATATCTTTGGAGAAGTTTCTCTCAACAAAGAAATACTTGAATATCTTTCTAAAAAGGAGATATTGCTCCATTTTTACAACTATTATGGCTACTACTCCGGAAGCTTTTACCCCCGGGAGCACTACAACTCTGGTTACCTTATCTTGAAACAGGCAGAGCATTACTTGGATGAAGAAAAACGGTTAACATTAGCTAAAAGCTTTGTTCGAGGAGCCCTTCAGAATATGGAAAAAGTCCTGAACTACTATGAAAACCGTGGACTTGAGTTATCACCATTAATAGAAAAGATAAACTCCTTCTTCCAATCGGCAGAGGAACAAGAAACAATAGAAAGGTTAATGGCTATTGAAGGCAACGCCCGACAAATTTATTATTCCTCTTTTGACTTAATAGTCAACGATCAAGAATTTAGTTTAGAGAGCCGAACCAAAAGACCGCCCACCAATAGAATGAATGCTCTTATCAGTTTTGGCAATTCCCTACTTTATACCATCGTATTATCCGAAATTTATAAAACCCACCTCGACCCCCGGATTGGGTATTTGCACACTACCAACTTCCGGAGATTTACCCTGAATTTAGACGTAGCCGAAATCTTCAAGCCCATATTGATTGATCGGGTTATTTTTTACCTGTTGAACAAAAAAGTGATAGGTCCAAAAAACTTCAATGAACGACTGGGAGGAATATACCTGGACGAACCTGGCCGGCGAGCTTTCGTAGAAAGACTTGAAGAAAGATTGAAAACCACCATCAATCATACCAAGGTGGGAAAACAGGTATCCTATCGAAGGCTCATTCGGCTGGAACTATACAAACTGGAGAAACACCTTATGGGGGAAGAAAACTACGCTCCTTTTGGGGCCGAATGGTAAAATGTTTGTCATTATGGTGTATGATGTAAATCAAAAAAGGGTAACCAAAGTCCTAAATATTGCTCGCAAATACTTGAATTGGGTGCAAAACTCAGTTTTAGAGGGAGAAATCTCCGACGCTAAATATGAAAAACTCAAAGTAGAAATCACCAAAACGATAAAAACCGAAGAAGACTCGGTAATTTTTTACATTTTACGCACCACTCGCTATACTGACCGAGAAATAATGGGTTTGAAGAAAGGTGGCCACCAGGTAACCATCTAATTTCTGTCGATCCCCAATAGCGTAAAAACCCCCGGGGTTCGACAGAAAGAAAAAAATCTCCTGTTTTGCCTTGACAGGGGGGTAGTAATGGCTTTTAATAGTTTTAGCTACGCACCCTGAAAACTAAATAGAGAAATTAAAAATCCTTATTTTAAGCCCAAAAAATGGGTTTGTAGCTTACCTATGAGGGATTGAAACA
>JASGLU010000041.1 GCA_030156825.1 Candidatus Atribacteria bacterium
ATAAGAGCAAAAAATATGAAAAGCAAAAAACTACTGAGGAAGAAAGAACCTTCCTCAGTGGATTCCCGATTAAGGATTTCGGGAATGACGGATGAGAAGGCTTCCCCCTCCGAGGAAGGGGGTTCTGTTTTCATTGTCATCTGGTGCTGCGAAGGGGCATGGGGGTCTATCAGGTTACCGCCTTCCCTCCACCGGCATTACCCTGCTTCCTCGGTACTACGCAGTAATCCGACTCCCTACCAGTCATTTGGCATCCTCACTTGGTATCGCTTGTCCGCCATACTCCTTTTGGAGAACCGGCAGGGTCTCCCGGGTTGCCGTATCAGAACTATGTCCAGTGTGCCCGGGTCTCAGACCCCGGGGAAGCCAGCAAAGTCTCACCCTAACGACTCTCTGATGTTGCCTTCTGCTAACAAAACAGCATCGGCCTTCCCATTTTGATTATTTCGGGGCTCAATCCCTTCAGCTTTCGCTTCCGGCCCACTGTCTCGCTGTCCTACGCTTAAACCCAACAGCTACCTGGTAGGCTCCCAGGACTCGCTACTGGTTGCTGGTTAGGCATTACCAGGTGGGCATCGCACCCACTAACTGACACGACCTTGCCCAGCCGCACTATGTATTTTGCTCTGCCTCGCCGGCTGTCGGGGTAAGCGCTTATCCAGATATTTGGAAAAAACATTCCAAATATCTGGATAAGACTGAGGAAGCGTTCTTCTTCCTCAGTGGGTTTTTGCCTTTTCCGTCCTTGTTTTTCAGTTTACACCGTAGGTAGTCTGCGCCGCAGGCACTGAGGAAGTGTTCTTCTTCCTCAGTAGTTTCTTTTCTTTTGTTATTTCTTTTTTGCATCTGTCTTTTAATTTTTCAGCACCGCAGGTAGTCTGCACCGTAGGTAGTCTGCCGTAGGCGGTCTACGTCATAGGTAGCCTGCATTGTAGATTGCTTGTATAATTAAAAATAATATCCACTAAACTATATTAGGAGGAGAGAAATGGGAAAACTCTTTGGTACTTTTGGTATAAGACGGATAGCTAACGAAGTCCTGACTCCTGAGATGGCCACTAAACTGGCCTTAAGTTTTGGTACTTTTGTTCAAGGAGAACCGGTGGTGGTGGGAAGAGATGCTCGAAAACACAGCGAGATGATTTATCATGCAGTAATGGCCGGCTTGTTGTCCAGTGGTTGCCAGGTAGTAGATCTGGGAATAACCGCTACCCCCACTCTTCAATGGGCTTGCCGACAGTGGAATTATTGGGGAGCCATGGTAACCGCCAGCCATAATCCTCCTGAATGGAACGGTATTAAATTCATGGAAAAGAACGGCAAAGGATTGGACCGAGAACACGAAGAACCGGTAGAAAATATATTCTTTCAAAATGAATTTAAAAGAGCCTCTTGGGAAAACATTCCTCAAGAAAGCCAAAAAAAAGATGTACGGGAAGATTATATCCAGGCAATTATCAGTAAAGTAAATGCTGAGGCCATCAGAGAAGCCCGCTTTCGCGTGTTACTCGATTGCGCTAACGGTGCTCCTTCTCTTATTACCCCTTATCTTTTGAGCCAGTTGAATTGCCAGGTGGTAAGCTTAAACTCTCACCCTGATGGCTTTTTCCCGGGAAGGAATCCCGAGCCAGTTCCGGAAAACTTAACCGACCTAACCAGCTTACTTAAAAACTCTAATTTCGACCTGGGCCTGGCACAGGATGGGGACGGTGATCGACTAATCGTTATCAAAAAAAATGGGGAATTTGTCCCAGGCGACTTAAGCGTCAGCCTGGTAGCCAAAAACCTGGCCGAAGGTGATAATCCTGGCCCTATTGTTACCACCGTCGCTACCACTCATATTTTAAAAGAGATTGCCAAAAACACCAATCGAGAGTTTATCGCCACCGCAGTAGGAGATCTGGTAGTAGCTAAAGTCTTACAGGAAAAAGGAGGAATATTCGGTTGTGAGGAAAATGGGGGGATGATTTTCCCCGATTTTGTATGGGGCCGAGACGGAGCCCGGGCAGCTGCCCAACTTTTGCATATCATGGCTACCAAAGGAAGAAGTTTAGAAGATTTGTTAGATGAGCTACCAAAATATTATCAAGTAAAAACCAAAATAAAGGTTGACCCTGAGAAAAAAGAAAAAATTCTGGAAGAAATTGATCGAATCACTGCCCAAGAACAATCAAGAACCACCATTGATGGTTATAAAGTAATTCTGGGAGACGGAAGCTGGGTGCTGGTTCGACCTTCCGGCACCGAACCGCTTATTCGAGTTTTTGCCGAGTCAAGAGACCGGGAAAAAGCTCAAAAATTAGTGAATCAATATTTAGAAATCATCAATGGGGTTTAACCCAGGTAAAACCACTACTTGTTAAATACCCCGCTTTGCCGGCGGGGTATTTGCTGTTATCCAAATAGCAGTCGGTTAACTCTCAGATGTCAGAGGTCAAGGTATTCCAACAAAAAGGGATTGCTCTCCAGTTCCGTTTTTAGTTCGGTGAAAGGACCATGCCCTGGAAAAACCTTGCTTTCTGGAGGGAAAAGCTGGCAAATAGCCGAAAGAGAGTCAAGCAGCTGAGACATGTCTCCTCCCGGTAAATCGGTCCTTCCAATCGAGCCGGCAAAAAGAGTATCCCCGCTTAGAAGCCATTTCTCAGCAGGGAAAAAAAGACACACACTACCTGCAGTATGACCGGGAGAGGGAAAAAACTGGATAACTTCACCTTGCCAGTTCAGGTTCAGCGATTCCTCAGTAATTACTACATCCGGTGGTGGAGAATAATAAGGTGCACCCAGCTCCAAAGACATGTTTAGTTCCGGGTGGGAAAGATAAGCCACTTCTTTTTCAAAAATAACCAGCTGTGCCTGGGGATACTTCTCCTTCAAAAAAGTGTTGCCCCCAATATGGTCGATATGACCGTGAGTGTTGATTATGAAATCCAGTTGTAAATTCTCCGCCTGCAGGAGCTGGACAATCCGAGAATCGGGAACTGCCGGGTCTACCACAATGGCCGATTTCCCCTGTTCTATCAAAAAGCAATTGGTGGCAAGCTCCCCCAGAACAAAATGTCTAATTTTAAGTTTTTCCATCAAGTTTTGCTCCCTTCTCTACTATCCAAAACAATGGTAACTGGACCATCATTGCAAATTTCAACTTTCATATAAGCTCCAAAAACTCCCTGTTCAACTTGGGCTATATTTTTACTCTCCAAACCGGCGATGAACGCCTGATATAATTCTCGCGCCAGAGCAGGAGATGCAGCCTGGTCGAAGCTGGGTCGCAAACCTCGCCGGCAGTCTCCGTAGAGTGTAAACTGAGAAACCACCATTATGTGCCCCTCGATATCCATCAAACTGCGGTTTAAATTTCCTTCTTCATCATCGAAAATCCGAAGGTGAGGGATTTTCCTCAACATAAAATCGATATCCTTTTTCTCATCTCCTCGAGCCACTCCCAAGAACACCAAAAGACCATGTCCAATCTCGCCTACTATGTTATTCTCTACCACCACCCGGGCAGCGGTAACCCTTTGCACTACTGCTCTCACTACAGGTTAAAACCTCCTCCCCGCCAGATCCTTCTTACATTGGCTACTTTTCGCAGTTCTTTAAACAAGAATTCCAACTCTTTTTTATTCCTAACCCCTACCATCAGTTGAATCCGGGCCTCTCCACTAACTGTGCTCCGTGCTCTAACCGCTTTAATTTCCATATCACAATTGGAAACCGCTCCTGAAACATCGGCCAGAAGTTTAGGGCGGTCTAAAGCTTCTACCACTATCCCGGTATCATAAATTTGTCCCTCTTCTCTTCCCCATTCTGCCTCCAATACCCGACTTCCATTCTGGGAAAGACGGGCCAGGTTAGGGCAATCTACCCGATGGACTTTCATCCCTCTTCCCTGGGTTACAAAAGCTACAATCCTATCACCAGGAATAGGAGTACAGCAACGGGCTAATTTTATCGCCAGACCAGGAGTCCCTTGAATCAAAATATCCTCTTGCGGCTGATGGGCAGAGGTCGAGGAAGATTTTTTCTTTTTTAAAGACCTACGACGGATAGCATCGGGAACTATTTGATTTACTATCCGACGTCCTCGATAGCGACCTTCCCCAATAGCAATATATAAATCCTCCATCGTCTTTATTCCGTTTTGCTCCATAAACGTCTTTAACTCCTGAGAGACCTCTGCTTCTTCTTCAGGAGTCATAGTATACTTAGCCAATTCCCTTTCTAAAATTTCCCTTCCCCTTTCCCGGTTTACTTCTCGATTCTGTTTTCGCAGGAAAGCCCGGATACGGTTTCGAGCCCCAGGAGTGCGAGCAATCCTAAGCCAATCCGCACTGGGGCCGCTCGAGGAACGGGAAGTTATAATTTCCACCACATCCCCACTTTGCAGCTGATAACCAAGGGAAACAATTTGTTTATTAACTTTGGCTCCTATACAACTGTTTCCCACTTCAGTATGAATTAGATAAGCAAAATCAATTGGGGTGGAACCCTTAGGTAATTTTTTCAAGTCCCCCTTAGGGGTAAAAACATATACCTCATCATCAAATAGGCTGATTTTCAAACTCTCCATGAATTCCCGGGTGCTGCGAAGGTCCTGTTGCCATTCCAGGATTTGTCTTAACCAGCTCATCCTTTCTTCAAAGGCATCTTCCCGACTACTAATCTTTCCCTCTTTATATCGCCAGTGAGCAGCGATACCATATTCAGCCATTTGATGCATTTCCCAGGTGCGGATTTGAATCTCCATCGGCTCCCCTTGAGGACCGATTACCGTTGTATGAAGTGACTGATACATATTGGATTTGGGAACAGCAACATAATCTTTAAACCTACCCTCTACCGGTCTCCACAGGGAGTGAACAATACCCAAAACAGCATAACAATCTCCTACCGTCCGGGTAATTACTCGCAAAGCAATGAGGTCATGCAGGTCTTCCAAGCTTATTTTGGACCGGTTTAACTTCTGGTAAATACTATACAGGTGTTTTATCCGATTTTGAATTTCTGCCTCTATCCCTGCCTTTTCCAACCTACCTTTCAAAACTTTCACTGCCTCTTCCATCTGTTTTTCCCGGGTACGGATAACTCTTTCTACCCGCCGCTGAAGAGAACAGTATGCTTCCGGATCGAGGAAGAATAAACTTAAGTTTTCCAGCTCGGCCTGAATCATCCCCATGCCTAACCGACTGGCAATGGGAGCAAACACCTCCAAAGTTTCCCGGGCAATACTTTCCTTTTTGCCCCGATACTGGAATTTCAAGGTGCGCATATTATGAAGACGATCGGCTAATTTAATTATTATGACCCGAATATCTTCGGCTATGGCAACAAACAATCGGCGGTAATTTTCAACCTGGGCTTCTTCTTCGTTGGAATAACTAAAATCAAGTTCGAGCTTAGTAACTCCCTGAACCAGTTTCAGAATTTCTTCTCCGAAAAGCTCTCTTACTTTTTCTTCCTCAGCTTCGGTATCTTCCAAAACATCATGCAGCAGAGAGGCCACAATAGTAGCATCATCCATCCGCAAATCGGCTGCAATTTGCGCTACCGCCAGGGGATGGACGATAAAAGGTTCACCCGAAAGCCGATTTTGACCCTGATGAGCTTCCCGGGCAAATTCAAAAGCCCGAACAACCAGTTCCCGGTCAAAATCAGGATTGTAGTCTTCAATACTTTTAAGTAGGGATTGGATTTCTTTTACCCCGTCTCTTCCACATTCCCCACCTTCTTTTCTCAAATCGGTCAAATATCAAATTTCACCAAAGAATGAACTGGATAAGAAGTAAGTTTTTCCCTTCCCTTAAGGGAAACAAGTTCTATAACAAAACCAATGCCTACGATATTCCCACCCAGTTCTTCTACCATTTCACAAACCGCCCGAGTGGTTCCGCCGGTAGCCAAAAGGTCATCTATAATTATCACTTTTTGCCCAGGACTGATGGCATCTCGATGAATTTCTAAAGTAGCCTGGCCATACTCCAGCTGATAAGTTTTAGCTAAGGTGGTCGCCGGTAATTTTCCTTCCTTCCGCACCGGGACAAAACCACAGTCTAAAAAAAGAGCTAAGGGAGAGCCAATGATAAAACCTCGAGCCTCAATTCCTACTACCAGATCAATCTCTTCGCTTTTAAAGTGGTCAGCCAACGCCTCAACCGTGGCTTTGAACGCTTTTGCATCTTTTAAAAGGGTGGTAATATCTTTAAACTGAATTCCAGTGTTAGGAAAATCGGGAATATTTCGAATAAAGTTAGCAATGTCCATAGTTCTGCCTCCAGTTGTTATTTTTTCACGCGCCAATCCTGAACTTTCAGCGAAGGGTAGCGCTTGTAACCATCTCGGTTAACTTCGAAAGCCAAATCCACTAAGGAACTCTGGGTTAGCTCAGTAGCTTTCTCCCGGCCACCGAAAACCACCCCCTCTTGCAAATCTCTTCCCTGCTTAGCTAAAAATCCCAGATGACGTTGTCCCCGCCCCCAAACCCAGCTTTTTATTAAAAAAACGTTTAATCCCACAAAAAGCGGGTTAGAATTCTTTTCTCCAAAAGGCTGCAATCGATCTATCCACTCAAGTAAATTATCGTCTATTTCTCGAAAATTCAAAATGGAATCCACAATTAAGCCTTTTTTTCTATTAATGTCTTTCACTACCCCCCCAAAATGCTCATTCATGAATTTGCGAAAAGAGGACAGTTGGGATTGCGCAACCGCCAATCCGGCTGCCATTTCATGACCACCAAATCTGAGCAGCATCTCCGAGGCTGCTTCCAGCGCCTGACAAAGGTTGAATCCTTCAATACTCCGGGCTGAGCCGGAAGCACTGGATCCATTTTCAGATAAAACAATTACCGGACGCCCCAACTGGTCGCTCAGCCGAGAAGCAATAATGCCCAAAATCCCTCGATTCCAGTCCTTACCAGAGAGAACTACAATTTCGTCTTCCAAAAATTTCTGGTTATCCTCCTTTGACCAGATTTCGTTTAAAATTTTCTCTTCCTCTTGGTACCGTCTAAGATTAAGGTCATTGAGATATTGGGCCCGCTTTAAAGCCTCCTGGTAGTTTTTGCTCAACAAAAGAGAAAGCGCCCATCCGGGATCCTCCATCCTACCGGCAGCGTTAAGACGAGGGGCAATAATAAAACTGATTTCCTGGGTGCCTACTTTCCTGCCACTTATACCCGCCACATCCAGCAGCGCTTGCACCCCATAGTTAGGCTTGCGGTTGATCCGAGCCAAACCGTATTTGGCTATAATCCGGTTGTAGTCAGTGAGAGGAACCAAATCGGCCACCGTACCAATACAGGCTAAATCTATCGACTCTTCCAGGGGATTTAGAGGAACACCAACCAACTCAGCATATTCTGCAACCAAAGCTAAAGCCAAACCGGCTCCCGAGAAAGGAAGAATCATCTGTTGCGACTCAAAATCCCAGCTGCTTACTACCACATCTGCCGGTGGTGGCGGTTCTTTAAAATCGGGCAAGTGGTGGTCGGTAACCATCACCCATACCCCCTGTTTTTTCAAGGAAAGGATCCCCGTTCGATCCCGAATACCGCAATCAACTGTTATCACGAGCTTCGGTGCTCGCTCGAGCACGCTGGCTACCGCCTGCGGGGAAAGACCATATCCTTCCGAAAAGCGGTTGGGAAGATACGGTTCTACTTCAGCATCCAATTGCTTGAGGAAACGGGTCACAATCGCACAAGCAGCAATACCATCGGCATCATAATCTCCAAAAACCACAATCCTACCACCCTCCCGCACTACTCTGGCTATCAATTTTACCGCCTCTTGTAAGCCGGGCAACTGTTCGACCTTTGCAAAAGAAGAAAGAGAAGGGTTTAAAAATTCTCCAATCTCATGATAAGTGGAGAATCCCCGGTTCATCAAAATCCGAGCAATGACCGGTGGCATAGAAAAGTTTTTGCTAATAGCTTTTAAGTAGCTGCGGTTAACTTTCCTAATCTGCCATCTTTTCTCCACCAAAGACCTCTTACCTCCTTAAAGGTTTTCTCTGCTCCCATTCGACAAACAAAGCACTGGCCACAAAAATGGAAGAGTAAGTTCCAACTATTAAACCTATAAGAATAGTCAAGGCAAAGTCTTGTAGCATTTTTCCTCCTAAAAAAAGAAGGGCTAAAATCGGAAGTAAAGTGGTTAAGGAAGTATTGATAGTTCGAGACAAAATTTCGTTGAGGCTGCGATTAATGGTTAACTCAAAATCTTCTTTTTTCTTCCGCAAAGAAAGGTTTTCCCGAATTCTATCCATCACCACAATAGTATCGTTGATAGAATAACCGAGGACAGTCAAAATAGCAGCCAAAACTGGAATACTAAATTCTCGCTGGAAAAGGGACAATATCCCCACCACTATGATGCCATCGTGAATCAAAGCAGCAATAGAAGTCACTCCGGGGCGAAACTCAAACCGAAAACTAACATACAGCAAAATACCCAGTATAGCGGCCAGCAGAGCTATGATTCCCATTCGCCGAAGGTCAGCCCCAACCGAGGGTCCCACTTCTTCTATACGCAGAAGTTTTACCTCACCGAAATTCTCCTCCAACACGTTCGCTACTGCTTTTCTTTTTTCTTCCTCCAACCGAACAGTGCGAATCACAACCTCTTGCGGAGAAAACCTTTGAATGACACTTCTTGAGAGACCAATCCCGTCTAAAGCCAATCGGATTTCTTCCGGACTGACTTCCTGCTGAAACTGATATTGCAAAAGAGTACCACCGGTAAAGTCAATACCATAGTTAAGCCCCCGAACTCCTAAACTAACAAAAGCTACTATCAGCAAAATCAAAGACACAAGATAAGCCTTTTGCCGGTTTTTCATAAAGTTAAAGTTAGGATTTTTGAGTAGTTCCATGGTAAACCTCCTCGCCTGCTCAGACTTTCATCTTAATCCGGGAGGCAAAACTATCAACCAGGGTCCGAGTTACCCAGATACCGGTAAACATACTGCACAGGATTCCCAAACTGAGAGTGACTCCAAAACCACGAATCGGTCCTGAACCCAGAGAAAAGAGCAAAATAGCTGCCACCAGGGTAGTAATATTAGAATCTAAAATGGTGCGAAAGGCTTTCCGAAATCCAGCTTCGATCGAAGCTCGCCAGGTCTTGCCCAAACGATACTCTTCCTTAATTCTTTCAAAAATCAAAATATTGGCATCTACTGCCATTCCCACAGTTAAAATAAAACCGGCAATGCCGGGTAAGGTTAAAGTGGCCTCAAGCGCAATAAACAGAGCGAAGAAAAAGATACCATAACACACAAGCGCCAAATCGGCTAAAATACCAAACCATCCATAGTAAATCAACATAAACACAAAAATTAAGGCTACTCCTAAGGCTATAGCATTGAAGCTCTTTTGGATTGAATCTCTTCCCAAAGTGGGCTCGACCGAACGGTTTTCGGCCACCTCCACTTTTACCGGCAGAGCTCCAGCCCGAAGAAGAATGGCTAAATTCTGAGCCTCTTCCAGAGTAAATCTACCACTTATCTGGGCTTCTCCTTGGAGAATGGGTTCCTGTACCACCGGATCAGAAATAAGAGTCCCATCCAAATAGATACCAATGGGCTTCCCCACGTTGGCAGTAGTAGCCTGAGCAAACAATCTGGCTCCTTCTTCATCAAAAGAAATCGACACTACTGGCCGGCCAAAATTATCATACTGAACTTGAGCGTTCTTCAGATTGGCCCCGGTTAATAAAGTTTCTCCATTTTCATCTTTAAACTCCAAAAGAGCTGTCCGGCCAATAACCTCTACTGCCCTTTCCGGGTCGGTAATGCCCGGGAGCTGAACCAACACTCTCCGTTCCCCCTGGCGAGCGATTACCGGTTCAGCCACTCCCAGCTGGTCCACCCGATTACGAATAATCTCTACCACCCTTCTTACTGCGTCTTCGTCCACTGGAGCTTCAGGGGTATCTACACATTCTAAAACGATATGGGAGCCTCCCTGTAAGTCCAATCCCAGGCGAATTTTTTGACCAAGGGGCAACATAACTATCAGGCCAACTATTATCAAAGCCACTGTAATTATTAGCTTCCAAGGCAAACTCCGCCTCCTCAAAGTATTCTGCCTCCCTTTTTCAGTTTTTAGTCTAAATCAATTGCCGATTTACTACTATTGACTTTTCTTAGAAGCAATAGCTGATTTAGCAAAGCGCATCTGCACGTTGTTGGCTACTTCAACTGTTACCTCGTCTTCTTTTACTTGAGTAATAATTCCTTTAATTCCACCAATGGTTGTTACTTCGTCTCCTTTTTGCAAGCTATTCAACAAGTCTCTCTGTTGTTTCTGACGCTGCTGTTGAGGGCGAATCAGGAGAAAATAGAAAATAACGATTATAAAAATGAGAGGGAGTAGCTGAGCAATCATCCCAGGGGCACCAACCGGCTGACCAGGAACAGCTGGAGCCGGGGCTTCCGCTTGTGCATGAGCTAAAGAGAGAAAAAAGTTCATAGCAAATCACTCCTTTTCTGTTTTTTTAATTTAACTTAGCCCTCCTGATAACCAGAAAGAAATTCTTGACTGAACTGTTCAAAAACTTCTTCTCTTAAGGCTTGGCGAATATTTTCCATTAACTCTACCATAAAAAAGAGATTATGTATAGTAGCCAGCTCTGCTGCCAATATTTCTCCTGCCTTAAAAAGGTGGCGGAGATAAGCTCGAGAAAAATTTTGACAGGTATAACACCGACAATCCGGGTCGAGCGGACGAAAGTCTTGACTAAACTGTTTACGGTCAATGTTAATTTTGCCCCGGCGAGTTAGGAGACTTCCGTTTCGGGCGTTGCGAGTAGGCAAAACACAATCAAACATATCCACTCCCCTTTTTACCGCCTCAATTATACTCTCGGGAGACCCTACCCCCATAAGATAGCGGGGTTTATCCACCGGTAAGAAAGGTTCGGTAGCTTCAATTATTCGATACATAAGAGGTTTCGGTTCCCCCACACTTAAACCTCCCAGGGCATAGCCATCAAATCCAATTCTCACCATTTCCCGGGCACAGTTTATTCTCAATTCCTCTTCCATCCCTCCCTGTACAATAGCAAAAAGCTGCTGCGAAGGAGAATCAAAAACCTCTTTGCTCTCTTTCGCCCAAATAACGGTTCGCCGGACGGCTTCTTGCTGTTCAAAGATAGATGCGGGAAAACCCACACATTGATCAAGAATCATTATTATATCCGCTCCCAGACTGTTTTGGATACGGATTGCTTCTTTAGGAGTTAAATTATGCACAGAACCGTCTAAATGAGAACGAAACTGAACCCCCTTATCGTCCACTTTAACCAGCTGGGCTAAGCTGAAAACCTGAAATCCCCCGCTATCGGTAAGCAGTGCTCCGTCCCAGGAGATAAAACGGTGGAGCCCTCCTGCTGCTTGCACCACTTCTTCCCCCGGTCTAAGGTGAAGATGATAGGAGTTACAAAGAAAAATAGGCACCCGCAGCTGTTCCCTTAGCCGGTCGGGAGCCAGGGCTTTAACCGTTCCCTGGGTACCAACTGGCATAAAAACCGGGGTTTCGATGACTACATGAGGGGTAGCCAAGCGCCCCAGGCGGGCACGCGAAGTTCGATCTTTTTTTAGCAGCTCAAAATTATTTCCCAACTTCTTCCAATCCTCCCGTGTTTTTTCCTCGGCTAAAACAGCTCCTTGAGAAAAACTACCGGATAAACATAGCATCACCAAAACTAAAGAAACGATACTTTTTATTAATAGCCTCCCGATATACCTCTTTCATAAAAGAAGTACCAGCAAAGGCACAAACCAGCATAAACAAAGTAGAACGAGGTAGATGAAAGTTGGTAACTAAAGCATCTACCACTTTAAACTCAAATCCAGGATAAATGAAGAGCTCGGTTTCGCCTTCTGCCTGCTTGAGAGTCCCAAAACTAAGGTAAACAGTTTCCAGTACCCTAACCACGGTAGTACCAACCGCTATCACTCTTTTACCTTCTTGCTTGGCCTCCATTATTAGGCGAGCAGTGCTATCCGGTAGAAAATAAGTTTCCTGATGCAGCCGATGCTCCTCCAGCTGAGAAGACTTAACCGGCTGAAAAGTTCCCAAACCAACATGGAGAGTAACCCATGCAAGACGTACTTTCTTTTGCTTTAACTCTTCTAATAGGCGGGGGGTAAAGTGCAGCCCGGCAGTAGGAGCTGCCACCGACCCCGGAAAGTGAGCAAAAACCGTCTGGTAATCGGCGAGTTGAATATGGGGATTTTTAACATAGGGGGGAGTAGGAACCTGTCCAAACCGGCTAAACAATTCCTCTTCGTGGGAGAAAAGAGGCCGAACCAACCAGGTATCCCCCATTCTTTTTTCTACTATCCAGGAAAAAGCGGAGTCCTCTCTTAAAACTATTTTCTGGCCAGGACGAACTCGCCGAGAAGGCTTCAACAAACACTCCCAATTTCCTCCCACTTTTCTTAAAAAAAGAATTTCTACCTTTCCTCCACTGGAAGCTTTAAGACCAAAAAAGCGGGCGGGCAAGACTTTAGTATCGTTTAAAACCAAAACATCTCCGGGATAGAGATGGTGGCTAATTTCTCGAAAAAAAGAATGTTCCCACTTTTTAGTCTGTCGGTCAACCAGTAGAAGCCGAGCACTATCCCGCGGGTAAACCGGCTCCTGGGCAATCAGCCCCGGTGGGAGTTCAAAATCAAAGTCATCCACCAAAATCATTAAAAGGCAACCTTCTCTATCTCACAACCAGGGAAATAGTGGGTTAATATCTCTTCCCAGGAAAAGCCGGATAACGCCATCCCTCGGGCTCCCCACTGGGAAAAACCTACTCCATGTCCGTATCCCTTACCCCGAAAAACGAAAGTAGTCCCAGTTGTAACCTTAGTCTTAGAAGACGGAGGATTGGAATTGGGACTGGGGTCAGGACTGGGCAAAGGCTCTGCTTGCGGTTGCCCCACTCGTTCCTGCTCTCTGAGCTTGAGGTAAAACATAATATCATCCAGGTCCCAGTCTTTTTCCAACCATTCTTCTCGGGGAATAGAAGCTAAAACCGAGCTCAATTCTGGCTCTGTTTCTGACTTCGGCTCTGACTCAACTTCTAATTGTCCCTCTCGTTCTTGTTCCCTGGTTTCAAGGTAAAACATAATATCATCCAGGTCCCAATCTGTTTCCAACCACTCTTCCCGAGGAATAGAAATCAGAGCCGAAGTCAATTCTTTTTCCGACTCCAGCTGGGGAGTAGGTTTCGCCTCCGATTCGGAAAAAGAAGTTGTCCCCTTTACTTCTAAGTCAAAAACGGTGCTCGGAAGCCGCTCAAAACCAACCGCTTCTCGAAAACGATGAGCGGAAATGGGAAAAATCCCCGAGGGAGTGTAGACCTGGACCGTTTTCACCCGCCCGGTTTGCAAGTCTTTAATCAGGGTTATCCCGTCAATTGGACCTCGAATTAAACCACTGGATTGTAAAAGCGCCGTCAGTTCCTGTTTTCCTATTTCTACTGACCAATTAGCATGGGGAGCGTCGTCCTCCCAGGGGGAAGGGACACTTATTAAATATGGAAAACCACCTCCCCAGACATCGGCTGCGTTTTCGGTAAACCCTCCACTTTCCGAGTGAAAAGCAACTGAAGCCGGCTGGCCATCATAGGTTAAAATCACACCCTTGGTTTCCTCTATTAAACGGTTGGTCAGCTCAGCTTCTGCATTTACTCCTCCATAACGCTGGCAGTGGGTAGTAGAACAAAAATCAAACTCCTCCTGCCGATGCCGGCCTAAATTGCGAAAGGCGTAAGTTCGAGAAACTACAACCTGCGCTCGAAGAGCGTCTTGCGGCCAATTAGGACTTATTTCCAATTTTATAGTTCCCTTAAGGTAATCATCCAAAGCCAACTGGTTAATCACCAAAATACCATTACCTTTGTTCCTGAGCAAAAAATGACCCCGGTAAGGACGGTTGTTCAGAAATAAAAAATGACCTCCCCCGGAGGAAACTTCTCCCTGGCGAAAATTAATCCCTTCTTCTTTCCACCACAAACGGTTGCCTCTCACCTCAAGCGTCATCGTCTTTCCCGCGGCAACCGAAAATTTTCTCCCATCCGCTTCAAACTGTAAACCACCAGGAGAAGAAAGAGAAATGCGCCCTCCCACTTCCATGCCGACCCGAACCGATAAGGCCCAGGATACACTACCTACTCCCAGAGTAGCCAACACTATAATCAGAAAAAAACAAAAAGCGGTTATTTTTGTCATACGAGCCCACCTATCGTCGGAAAATAAGAGTAAACACTAAAGTCAAAATTACACTCAGTAAAAGACAAGTAACCAGGGGGAAATAAAAAACAAAATTACCCCGGCGATATACGATATCCCCCGGCAAATGGCCCAACCGGTTCAGGATAGGGAACCGGGGCAGAAGCCAAATCATAATGCCAATTATTATAAAAATGATGCCCAAAGTTAAAAAGACTTTCGCCCAGTAAGGCGCTTCCATATTCTTCTTTTCACTCCTTCCCACTTGCTCAGGATACAGCCGCAATAATTCTGTCGATACAGATTCTCTTTTTTAGAGAGATTTTGACTTTCGGGAAATCCTCCTCGAAAATCCCTATCTACAAAAACAATACCAACCTGCTGTTCAATTTGTTTCCCTGCCTCCCAAATTTGAGTAACATTCTGGTAAGGGCTAATAGTCAGAGTGGTGGAAAAATATTTAAACCCGTTTTCCTTCCCCCAAAGTGCTACCTTTTTCAATCTTAAGTTGTAGCACCACCAACATCTGTTTTCCCAATCCTGGATTTGAGAAAAATATTCCAGCGGATTATAACCCACCGGTACCACAAATTCACCCTGGATTGTCCGCAAATATTTCACAAAACTCGCATATCGACGGTTATATTCATCAAGGGGGTGGATATTGGGATTATAAAAAACATTGACCACTTCAAAGCCTTCTTCCGACAACGCCTGATTGACATAGGTGGCGCAAGGGCCACAACAGGTATGAAGAGCAATTCTATCCCTCAGATCGAACCATCTCCAGCACGTATTTCCGCCCTCGAGGAGTGGCCACTCTCCCCCGCGGAGTTCGAGCTAAAAATCCGGCTTTGACCAAAAAAGGTTCATACATCTCTTCTAAGCTGGCTGCCTCTTCCCCCAAAACCACAGCTAAGGTTTGGATTCCTACTGGGCCACCCCGGTAAACCTCCACCAAAACTTGAAGGAACTTCCTATCAAGCGGAGTAAGACCCAAAGCATCGATTTCCAAACACTGGAAAGCCTCTTTCACCACCACAAGATCAATTACTTCCTTTTTAAAGTACTGGGCAAAATCACGCACTCTTTTCAACAAGCGATTGGCTACCCGAGGAGTCCCCCTTGACCGACAAGCTATTTCTCTTGCTCCTTCCGGCAAGAGATTGATATCCATCACTTGAGCAGTTCGCGTTACAATAGCTGCCAGCTCTTCCTCCCGGTAAAAATCAAGTTTTTCTACAATTCCAAATCGGCTTCTCAAAGGAGAGCTCAAGAGACTAACCCGGGTAGTAGCCCCCACCAGCGTAAAAGGAGGCAAAGAAATCCTGATGCTTCTGGCGCCCGGACCCTTTCCTACCACGATATCCAACGAAAAATCTTCCATCGCCCCATAGAGAATTTCTTCACAAGCAGGTGGTAAACGATGAATCTCATCAATAAACACGACATCCAAAGGAGAAATAGAAGTTAAAATCGAAGCCAAATCCCCGGCTCGGGAAAGGGAAGGCCCAGAGAGAAAGCGGATATTGCTTTTCATTTCCTGGGCAATAATATGGGCTAAAGTGGTTTTCCCCAGACCGGGAGGACCGTAAAAAAGCACGTGGTCGAGCGGGTCACCTCTCTTTAAAGAAGCCTGGATAAAGACATTTAAATTACTGGTCACCCGTTCCTGACCGATAAACTCGGCCAATCGACTGGGACGCAGGCTAATTTCCTCTCCGTTACGAGCAGATAAGCGAAAAGGCGGTTGAATAGGGTCTTTCATGAAAATCTACTCCCCAACTTTGCCAAAGCTTCCTTTACTAAAATTTCGGTGGTTATTTCTTCTCCCTCCAACTGCTTCCTTAATTCTCGTAAAACACTTTCTACTTCTTTTGAATTATACCCTAAACTGGAAAGAACTTCCCGCGCCTCTATCCAGTTTTCCCCCAAATCCTGACCTTCTGCTTCAAATCCACTTTTAGCCAAAAGAGGTTTCAACTCTAAAGCTACTCTTTTGAGGGTTTTTCCCGATAGATTGGTGCTTTTCTCTAAAGCCGCAATTTGTTCTTTCTCTATTAAACTTACAAACTCTCTCCAAGGAAGCCGAGAAAGAATTTTAAAAGCGGTTTTGGGCCCTACTCCCCGAATGTCCCGCAGAAAGTCAAAAACAGCCCTTTCTTTTTCCTCTTCAAATCCATACCAAAAGGATTCCCCGTTTTCCCGCAGGAAAAATCGTAAAAAAAGTTTAACCTCATCTCCTGATTTTTTCTCTCCGGCAAACGGAGTAACCTTTACCCGAAAACCTACCCCTCCCACTTCCAAAATCCAATCGTCATCAAGAATATCTATCAGCTTTCCCCTCAGATAGTCAAACACGAAGGTTACCTCCTCCAGCAAAGAGCATGGCAAATGGCTACCGCCAAAGCATCAGCTACATCATCGGGTCTGAGCTCCTGTTCGATTTTCAAAATTTGCTTTACCATGTAGATTACCTGTTCCTTTTTAGCCCGACCATAGCCTACCACCGATTGTTTTACCTGAAGGGGAGTGTATTCCCAAACCGGAAGCTGGTGCAAGGCAGCTGCAAGCAGAACTACTCCCCGCGCCTCGCCCACCGAAATAACAGTTTTAGAGTTTTTATTGAAAAAAAGCTCTTCTACTGCCATTCCATCCGGATGATAAGCCTCAATAATCCGGTTCAAGTCAGAAAAAACAACTTTTAAACGATTCTCCCGGGATAGATTTTTTGCCGTTTGAATACACCCAAAGTAAAGAGAGGAAATATCATCGCCCCTCCCTGAAAAGGAAACCACCCCTACCCCGGTTATGGCAGTTCCCGGGTCAACTCCTAAAATAACTGCTTCCGAAGAAGACATTAATCTTGGATAGAGTTTAAAACTTCATCAGCAATTTCAAAGTTGGCATAAACATCTTGTACATCATCATGATCTTCCAAAAGGTCAATTAATTTCAAAACCTGCCGGGCCTGTTGTTCATCTAAGTTGACTGTAGTCTTGGGAATCATGGTAACTTGGGCAACCGCATATTCTAACCCTTGCTGATCAATGGCTGCCCTTACTTTTTCAAAGTCATCAGCTGCAGTAATGATATCCAATGTAGTTTCGCCGGTGCGGACGTCTTCTGCTCCCGCTTCAATGGCTATCATCATAATTTCTTCTTCGTCCACTTTTCCCCTCTCGAAACTAATCAATCCTTTTCGCTCAAACACCCAGGAAACGCAGCCCGATTCCCCTAAGCTACCACCATGTTTGTTAAATAAATGTCTAATCTCGGCGGTAGTTCGATTACGGTTATCAGTAGTTGCTTCCACCATAATTGCTACTCCTCCTGGACCGTAACCTTCGTAAGCTACCTCTTCATAGTTAACTCCTTCTAACTCCCCCGTTCCTTTTTTGATAGCTTTCTCGATGTTCTCTTGTGGCATGTTCATTTCGCGAGCTTTTTGCACAACTAACCGTAAACGAGAATTGTTTTCCAGGTTTCCTCCACCCTCGCGAGCGGACACAGTAATTAAACGAATCAGTTTACTAAAAGCCTTCCCTCTTGCCAAATCAGTTTTGGCTTTTTTGTGTTTTATTTGAGACCACTTGGAATGTCCAGACATATTCTCAACGCTCCCCTAAATCTAGTGTAAGTTTATTTTAACACATCTATTCTGTAAACGGCAATAATGGGGGCTTCGCCCCCCTTATAACCCCCCTAAAAGATAAAACAAATACAAAAAAGCTTAAAAAGATAAATACTTACTGAGGAAGAAAAGCACTTCCTCAGTAGGGGGAAAGAATTCCCCCTTGTAAACCCCTTTCTTTTTTGTCACTAAAATAACCTTTTGTTCGTCATTCCTGAATGTATTTATCAGGAATCTAAGGTATTTCAGGACAAAAACATTTAGATTCCCGATTACTAATTTCGGGAATGACAGAAACAAGAAGGCAAACTATTCCCACGTTGTCACCCTAAATGTATTTATCAGGAGTCCGAAACAATAAAAGAGGTTTTTCCGGGGTCAGGTCTTTCAATATAGCAATAAAGGGTAAACCCCCTATAACCCCCCTAAAAAAACAAAAAAAGAACAAAGACTACTGAGGAAGGAAAAACACTTCCTACTATCAGGGGGAAAATACCCCCCTAATAACCCCCGAAAGACTAAAACCTAAAGACAAAATATGAAAGGATAAAGACTAACTGAGGAAGGAAAACACTTCCTCAGTATCAGTATATAAAAAAAGCTGGAGAGAGTCTCTCCAGCTTTCACTTAATCCCGGCAGCGTCCTACTTTCCCACCCAGTTGCCCAGGCAGTATCATCGGCGCTGGAGGGCTTAACTCGGTTCCTCCAA
>JASGLU010000042.1 GCA_030156825.1 Candidatus Atribacteria bacterium
GTGGTAAGGCCTCCTTTCTTTTCTAACTTCTGGATCTGGGATCCTTACCACCATACTTCTTTTTAGATATTTTTTCCACACACTTTATTATAGAGCCAACCACTTGTTGACAATCACTTCAGTTCATTGTATATTTTTATTGCTTTAGGTGGGCCGTTAGCTCAATTGGCAGAGCAACTGACTCTTAATCAGTAGGTTGTAGGTTCGATTCCTACACGGCCTACCAATTTTTATAGAATTTTAACCCCTTTGGTTGCTTCCTTTCCTTGATCCCCTATAATTGCTGTTTGCAAAGGGTAGTTTAGAATTGAAAAGAATTTTAAAAAACCGCGGGGCAAGTTAAAACAGGAAAATACCTTACAAGAATTCCTGCTGTAAAAGTAAATTGTGGATCTAAGGCCGTCCATTTTTGGTTCTAAAAAACCTGGCTTGGGCCAGTTAGCAGAACATCTTGGAAGATAAATTATACCCCTTCTCCAACCGGAGTTGGGTTGTAATATTCTTCTTTTTTCTCTTCGTTATTTGGCTCAGTCTGATCAAAAGGTAAAGTAAACTCTAAGTCTAAAGAGGGATCATCTTCCCAATCCGATAGTTGAGTAAGTGCAGAAATAGCGTTCTCATCTATCCCAGAAATCTCCCGCGCTATCTCTTCTTCTTTTTTCGCTTTTTCTAACTCACCCAAGGTTCGATAAGCAAAAGCCTTAGCCAGATAAGCTTTCCAGAAATTGGGGTTCAATTCTAAAACTTGGGAAAAATCCTCTATTGCTTCTTCCATTTTGCCTTCTTCTAAAAAACAGAGACCCCGCTTCCAATAAGCTTTAAAAAATTGGGGATCAAGTTCGATCAACCGGCTAAAGTCTTGAATGGCCGAGGTAAAGTCGCCCTGACTAAAGAAACAAACCCCTCTTCTAAAATAAAGAGGGGCATAGTCTGGTTTAAGCTCAATAGCCCGGGAAAGGTCAACAATTGCTTTAATCAAATTTCCACCTTCCACGTGGCAGATAGCCCGAGCAGCGTATCCTCTAAAACTTTTAGGATTAAGCTCAATAAATCGGTTTAAATCGGCTAAAGCCAACTCCCCAAAACCTTTCCACTTAAGAAGTAAGGTTGCCCGTTCGAAATAACTTTCTAAATCTCTCGGTTCTAAAGAAAGGGAGTGATTGTAGTCTTCCATTGCTTTTTGATATTCTCCCTTTTCCGAGAAAGCTCCCGCTCGGTTAAAGAAAGCCTGGCTTAAATTAGGATCCAATTCTACCGCTCGACTCAAATCCTCAATTGCCCGATCGGTTTCCCCTTTAGCCAGATAAGCATTGCCTCGGTTATTATAGGCTTCAGCTAAATCCGGCTTAATTTCAATCGCCCGGGTAAAATCATTTAAAGCTAAATCAACTTCTCCTAAAAAGTAAAAAGCATTTCCCCTCATAACATATGCTGGAACGTAATCGGGTTCTTTTCCTAAGGCTGAACTATAAAGATCAATTGCCTCCTGGTAATTTTTATTCCGAAAATGAGAAAAAGCTTTCTGACACAGTTCCAATACTTCCTGATGGATAACTGGCTGAGTTTTAATTCCCGAAAGGTAAAGAGCAGCAACGGCAATGATTAGAAGAATAATTAAAAACATTTTGTTCCTCTCCTACTTTTTGTTTTTTATAGGTTTTTTTGACTGCTGTAATTTTATCACAAAACAGTAAGAACAAACTGAAAAAGGTAAAATATTTACTGAGGAGGAGAAAGTTTCTCCAATTCTATCTCTCCCCGAACTCCCAACACATCCCCCCAAACTACCAAAATCCCTCTGATACCCTTGATGCTGGAAGAAAATTTAAGCACTTTTTCTACGTCCTCCCGTTTTTTAACCTGGTTAGCCAAACTGGTAGCCCAGGCATCGGCCAAGGCAGCTGAGTGGGCTACCACTACTACTGCATCTGCCTTCCCAAAGCTTAAAGAAGGACCAACCTTACCTGAGGAGGTGGCTATTCCCCATTTTCCAGGTAGAAGTTTTATCCCCAATCGAAAACTAAATTGAGATTCTTCCCCCGCATACAGAGAAACCGTCCTTCTCTTATTGGAAGCCACTAAAAGGTCTCCTCCGTTTTCTACAATAAGTTCATTAGTTTGAGATAAAAGCACTTCTCCCACTCTTTCGTTAATTGCTCCGGCCACAGCCGCCATCGGTCCAACTTGAGCTTCTTTCCCTGCCCAAGCCATAAGTTGACATACAGGGGGGGCAAAATCAGAGACAGAAAGCGGGGATAAGGAAGTAGCAAACTGAGGATGGTATCGAAGATAGGCTTTGAGATTTCGGCGTTCCTTTTCCAAAGTATCTTTAGCCAGTTGGGTTAGATCCATGTTTGCTTGAAAATGTAAATCACTTTCTTCAATCTTTACCGAAAACCCTACTAAGTCTTGGGCTTGCATATAATCTCGATACCATCGCTCAAGATAATTCACTCAGATCAACGCCTCCATCGCCCCGGTAAAACAGCTGGAAATGCATAGTTCACAAGCGATACACTTACTTTCTTCATATTTTACCAAAAATGAGGGTTTTTCTAAATAAAGAGCCTGGGTGGGGCATACTCCCACACAGGCTCCACAATGAATGCATCGTTCTTCCACTTTTCGAATATCCTGACTTAAAGATTCGATTTCCAATCCCTTATCTCTTAGAAAACTTAAGGCCTTTTCTTGTTGACTCTTGTCTCCTAACATCTCTAAAACCATAACTCCTTCTCGATGGGCTGAGATAGAAGCCTGAAGAATGTTAAATTTCAAACCAAATTGTAAAGCCAGTTCACAAACAACCGGTTTATCAGCCACCTCAGAGGGAAAACGCAATACCACTTTTTGAGATACAGTCATACTTTTCACCTCCCACCGGTTAAGAAATTATTATTAACCGGCCTCTCTGGTAAATTTCGAAATTGGAGTCCCGATTCTATCCCGGGTAATTTTAAAACCGGCTCAGTCAAAAGAAATTCACCCTTGCAAATCCACTCTTTCAAAAGAGTAGCTACCTCTCGCGCCCGTCGATAGCTTGACATGGAAGAGGTAGGAACTTTTTTATCCTGAACCAGAATTGAGCCTTCTCTCAAAGTCCGATAATCAACATATCCCAAAATCTCTCCCGTTCCATTAGGGTAAGCAGAACTATAGTCTACTATCGGAGCCAAAATATCTTCATCTTTGACTGAGCAATAGTACATGGTTTCTTCATCCAAAATTGGAATAGGCACTCCCAGACCTACCGCCAAAGAACAACCATAACCTCGAACACTAACTCCCCATAACCAATCAGCACTCATCCCTTTTAAGTCTCCTATAACCGCCAAAGTACCGGCCCCTGCTTTGGGAACACCACGGGATGTTCGTTCTACCGTGGGGGTATGCTGAGTACCTTCCCAGGCAATGTAGCCTGTTCCTCCTCCCAGAAAAATTTTAGTCCCTACTCCAATAACTCGATATAAGGGGTCATTCAGCAGGGGACTTAACTGGCCAGCCGAAGAAAAGCCGGCACTATCTAAGTTAGGAAGTAGCATCCCCATATAGGTATAAATAGTCCGGTCGGAAAGATTGACTGCTACATTGTAATTTTGGTAAGCGTTACGAGGATTAAAAAGGTAAGCCTGGTTTAAATCCCGGAGATTAATCCAGGTGGTCAACTTTTTTCGGGGGTAACAATCGGTACCATAAGCAAAAGCTTCCAATAAAACGTCTTTACCGGCTACCAAATCTTGAATAACGTGCCCCCCGCCATATTTAAATTCCCCCGGGTGCACCTTATTTAGAGGGTCATCTTTTGCCACCTGGGTTGCCCCCACAAAAAGATCAACTGCTGCTAAGCCAGCATAAGCCAGCACTCCATTGAGATAGGCCTCATTGATTTTCATTCTGGGTTTAGTATGACCAATATTCAAAAAAGCACCGGAAGAACACATTACCCCAAAAGTACCAGTGGTTACCACATCCACTTCCTGGGCGGCTTTTTCTACCCCCTTGCTTTCTACCAGGTCGATTACTTCTTCCGCTGTCACCACTACCGCTTTTCCTTCTTTTATTTTTTGATTAATTTCTTCATAGGTCCTAAGGAGCTTGCTCATAGATTGACCTCCTTTTCTCTAATTAATAAAATAAAAACCCCTCGTCAAGGGACGAGGGGTTTTTCTCGTGGTACCACCCTTTTTTGTTAACTTTTAAGTTATTAACTTAAAAGTTAACCTCTTTATTTACCAACATGGTTTCTTAACGGGAACCAACCGTTAGCTATTACTATAATTTTCACAACTAAAACTCCCGGGCCATGTTCATCGACACCCAGATACCAGGCTCCCACCTCCACCCTGGCTCTCTCTGATCCTTCCTTCGACTACTCATCCCGTTCCCAGTTTTTTCACTATATTGCTAAAATTGCTGGCATTATACAATACAAGAAAACCGACTGTCAACTACTACTTGGCTCTCAAAGAAAGAAGTAATAAGGATAGCGTAAAGCCGCTGTCTGGCAAAGAGACTTTCTTTAGAACCTTTGCAGTGGACACGCCTCCAAAGAGAGATTATACTATCAGAATAGACCCCCATGCTGCATGACACACCAGATGACAATGAAAACAGAATCCTCTCCCCCGGAAGGAGAGGAAAAAGTTGTTTTGGATGCCCGATTACTAATTTCGGGCATGACGGAAAAGAGGCGTAACGTAGAAGACTGAGGAAGAGAATACACTCCCTCAAATTACTCTTTGTTTTTTTGTCTTTCGGGGGTTATTAGGGGGGGCAACGCCCCCCTTATTGTAATTTATAGAAAATAGGAAAGCTCCTGGAAAATTCGGGAAAGAGAAGGTACTCCTGTAAACCACTCCCTTTCGGTTAGGTCAATGGCAATCCTCTGGTAAAGCCAACTTACGAGTTGTAAAAACTGCGGAGGAAGACGGGGAGGTTCTTCCTTGACCAATCCTTTCCATCCGATTTGGCTTTTTTCTTTGGCTCGCTTTACTTCTTCGTACCATTTGGTTTTCCGATAAAACTCTCTGACTATCTCCTTACTCATTTGATAATTCTGAAAGGTAAAACGACATTCATCCGGTGTGCCCACCACATCAACCACCATCAATTCGCGCTCCGGGGTAAAAGCCAATTCTACCTTTCCATCTTCATTTTTCAGGCCTATTTTACCGACTTCCCGAGAGATACACTGGTCAATTTCTCTCATCCATTCCTTAATAGAGGCTATTTCTGCTTCATTCAAAATGCCAGTTTTAAGCACTTCCTTCCAGGTTATATATCGATCTTGTTCTTCAAGCTTGGTAGAAACATCGATTATCGGCTGAGGTAAGTTTTCTTCCGAAGACGGAATTCGACTTAAGCCCAATTCTTCTAAACTAACCTTGCCCTCTTCCAGGCGTCTTCGCAAACTAGAGTTTACCGGAAGAGAATTTCTATAAATGAATTCAAAGGGAATTAAAAAATTTCCTTGTACCCCTTGATAAACCCCATAATCATATATCCCTTCCCTCTCTGGCGGAAGAATAACTCGGACCAGTTTAACCATCATTACCGATGAAGAGTGGGTTAGCTCGTCTAATTTTTTGGCTTCTCCATTTTCTTCCAAACCCAAGTAATGGGTGGGAAAACCTTCCTTTTCCAGTAATTCAAAAAAGTAAGCTCCAATTAAGGCTAAAGCTGCTCCCTTTTGGGGAATTAAATCCGGCATTTCTCCCCAATCAAAAACCGAATATCGGTCAGAAAAAATAAACTTGCCCTTCCCCATCGAAGTATCCAAAGGAGAAGATAGTACCTTGAGGTCTTTTACGCTTCCCACATTTTTTCCCCCTTTCTGAATGGAAAGTATTTTACCCAATCCGGCCCCCTCTTGCAAACTGACTTTTATCCTTCTATACTGCTATTAAAATCTGAAGTTTTTAGCTAAAAATAAAAGGAGAAAGATGGTGGACTTAGCACTGGGCATGAAAGATGGATTCCCCAGAGAAGTAGGTATAAAACGAAAAATAGAAAATATTTTAAGAACTCTTTTTAGAAAATGGGGTTATCAGGAAGTCGAACCTCCAAGTATCGAATACTACTCTACTTTGGAAAAAGCGTTAGGAGAAGAAATCAAAGAACGGCTATTTAAGTTCATTGACCGAGAGGGTAAGTTAGTTTGTCTCCGGCCGGAATTTACCACTTCTATTGCTCGAATGTACAGTAGTGAATTTTTAGACATTACTGTTCCGGTTAGAGTCTTTTATGATGGAAAGATTTTTCGTTATCCTTCCTCTCCCTTCCGTACCGAGTGTGAATTTACCCAGGTAGGAGTAGAAAGTCTGGGACAAAATTCAGTTTCAATTGACGCTGAAATAGTAGCTCTGGCTATTTCCTCTCTTCAGGGAATAGGCATACAGAACTTTCAGGTAGATATAAGTCATGTGGGCGTCTACCAGGGGATACTTGATTCTCTTGGTTTGGATAAAAAAATCAGAGAAAGTATTCACAGCTTAGTCGGAAAAAAAGATTTTACCGGGCTAAAGAAAATAATTAAAAATCTTTCCCTACCTCATCCTAAAGTGGGCAACTTGCTAATAGAATTTCCTTTCTTACGAGGTAAGATAGACGTGGTTGACCATGCTTCCAGCTTTTTTGATTCCAACCAAAAGATTTTAGCTACTTTCAACCGGATTAAGGAAATATGGAACATCCTGGTTGATTTTGGACTCGAGCGCCATGTGGTTGTCAACTTAGGTTTGGTGAGAGACTTCGATTATTATACCGGCTTAATTTTTGAAGGATTCTCCCCATTGATCGGCTATCCCCTCTTAGCTGGAGGACGGTATGATAACCTTTTTTCTCTTTTTGGCAAGGATTTGCCAGCCTGTGGTTTTGCTTTATTCGCCGAGCGGCTGGTAGAAATTATGGCAGAGGCTGCTTTTTCCTCTTCCCCAACTACACCGATTTCTATTCAATATCCGCCAAGGCTCCGAGCAAAAGTATTTTCCATCTCTGAAAATTTTCGACAAAAAGGAATTCCAATAATAATGGAAGAAAAACCTAAAGATAGCCCTTATTTAACTATAGTTGGCACCAAGGGGACTTTTGACCTTAAAGAATCAGAATGGGGAAAAATAGAAGAGATAATAGAAAGGGAGCAAGAAAAGCATGGATGACAAACTCACCATTTCTCTCCCTACTGGCAGACTAAAAAAAGATTCGCTGGCTTTGTTGTCTCAATTACCCGATTGGCCTTCCGGCTTCGAATTCGAATCTCGAAAATTAGTATTCGAAGAAGCAACCTCTCCTTACCGAATAGTTTTTTCCCACCCTAAAGACTCTTCCACCTATGTAGAGTTTGGAGCAGCCGATTTAGGAATAGTAGGGAAAGATATCCTGCTTGAGCGCGGCAATGAGGTTTATGAATTATTAGACCTCAAAATTGGAAGTTGTACCATGGTTTTAGCTGGACCTCAAGGGGTTACTCGATCACAACTATGGGAAAAGGAAGAGCTGAGAATCGCTACCAAATATCCTAACTTTACCCGCAAATATCTACAAGAAAGAGGGATAACCGCTGACATAATTCCTCTTTACGGTTCTATCGAAGTAGCCCCTACCATTGGCCTATCCGATGCTATCGTGGATTTGGTGTCCACTGGAACAACCTTAAAAGAGAACCAACTGTGGGTGATAGAAGAAATTGTTCCCATCTCAGCCCGGGTAGTAGCTAACCGGGTAAGTATCAAGATCAAAGCGCAATTAATTCAGCAATTCATTAAAAAGTTAGAAAAGGTGGTAAAGCATGAATAAACCTGAGATAGTTGTTAAACCCCTGCAAATTGCCGATTTAAACCAGGACTTAAATCGTGACCGGCGAAGTTTATACCGCTACTTCAATCAAATAGAAAAAGAAGTCCGAGAAATCATAGAAAAAGTGGAACAAGAAGGAGATCGAGCTCTCCTATTCTATGCCCAAGAATTTGATGGATGCAAACTCCCTTCCTTGCGAGTAGAAGAAAAAGAGTTAGAAACAAGCTGGAATCAAGTTGAGGATAAGTTTAAAGAAACTGTTACTCTTGTTTCCCAATCTATCCGGGATTTCCACCAAAATCAAAAAACCTCTTCCTGGTGGAATAACCAATCTGGCTCTCTCTGGGGAGAGAAAGTGCAACCGCTTAATTCGGTAGCTTGTTATGTGCCAGGAGGTCGATTTTCCTACCCTTCTTCCTTACTCATGACAGCTATTCCAGCTCAAATTGCAGGTGTGGCCCGAATTGTGGTTTTAACCCCTCCAGGCGAAACTGGAGTTCCTGCTCGGGAAATTTTGGCTACCGCCCACTTTTTAGGTTTAAAAGAGGTATACTTAGCAGGAGGTGCGCAAGCGGTAGCTGCCTGTACTTTTGGAACAGAATCTATCCCTCGGGTAAACAAGATAGTTGGTCCAGGAAATATCTATTTAACCACTGCTAAAAAGCTTCTTTATGGGTTAATCGGGATTGACTCCCTGGCCGGACCTTCGGAAGTGGCAATTGTTGCCTCTGAATGCCCTGAACCCAGGTGGTTAGCTCTGGATCTCCTGGCTCAAGCCGAACACGACCCTCTCTCGCTAAGCATTCTAATTTCTCCTCAAGAAAAAATTCTCCTCGAGGTAAAAAAATATTTAGAAAGGGAATGGCAAAACCACCCCCTTCCCTTTTCCAAATCGGTACCTTTTTATTTTTACCAGGTAGAAAATCTAAACCAGGCCGCAGAAGCGGTCAACAGTTTAGCCCCAGAGCACTTAGAACTATGGGTACCTAATCCTCTTTCTTTCCTAAGAAAAATTAAAAATGCTGGAGCTGTATTTTTAGGACCACTAAGCCCAGTAGCCTTGGGAGACTACGGATACGGCCCTAACCATGTCCTGCCTACTCTGGGTAGTGCAACTTTTGCTTCCTCTCTTTCGGTAAGAGATTTTAACAAAACCATCCCTTTTCTATCTCCGACAGCAGAAGGCCTCTCTTCCAAGTATGAGTTTCTGGCTTACTTAGCTTCAAAAGAAGGTCTGTTTTTCCATCAAAAATCAATTTTAGCCCGAAAACAAACCGGCCTCGCTTCTTTCTTTATCGATTAGCTTTTTCAACCAGAACTTGCAAAAAAGGAGGTAGCACAAAAGCTGCCCGGTGAATAGAGTCAGAATAGTAACGAGTAGTAAAAGGGAGTTTTTTTCTTGGTAGAGTAGGGTCATTCTTTTTAGAGGCAACCACATAATTCCAGACGCCTCCCGGGTAAGTGGGAACCAGCCCCCAATAAAGGTGAACCAGGGGGAAGTTTTTCAATCTTTTCCAGAGTTCTGCTATTCGTTCTGGTTGAAAAAAGGGAGGCTCCATCTGAGAAACCAATACTCCTCCCGGTGTAAGACGTTCATAGGCCAAGTCAAAAAAATCCTGAGTAAAAAGAGGCTCCGCTACATGGGCCGGTAGGGGATCGGTAGAATCCATAATAATAACATCAAAAGTATCCTGGGTAGTGGTTAAAAAAGTTGCAGCATCCCCAATTATTACCTCCAGCCGAGAGTCATCCCACTTGCCCAATTGGGGAAAAAATTTTTGGCATATTTCGATCACCTGCTGGTCAATATCAACTAACACTACCTTATCTACCGGATGTTTAAGCACTTCCCGTGAGGCACCCCCATCTCCTCCTCCCACTATTAAAACTTTACTCGGGGAAAGACAGGTAACCATAGCCGGGTGAACCAGCATTTCATGATACATAAATTCGTCCTTTTCGGTGGTTTGAACAATCCCATCCAGCAAAAGAGCTTTTCCATAAAGATAGGTTTCAATCACCATGATTTCCTGAAACTCACTTTTCCCCATAAAAAGACTTTCTTTTACCTCTAAGGACATTTGATAATGGTCAAGGTAGTCTTGAGCGTACCAAAGGGACATTGTTTTCTCCTACTCCCCTTTCTAATTCCACTACTTTTATTTCTTGCGGTTTAAAATATTCTATCACCCAGGGCAGACTGGTCTCAGGATCAAGGGGTGCTTGTAAAAAAAGGTCCAGAGCAGCATACTGGTATTCAGGCCAAGTATGAATGGCTACATGGGACTCGGGCATGACCAAAAGGCCACTTAACCCATGAGGTTGAAACTGGTGAACCCTCATCCCCAAGACCGGTTTTTGATATGCCTCAGCTATCTGGGTAAAAAACTTTTCCATCAGCTCTTTATCATTCAAGAAAACAGAACCAACAATTTCTATCAAAAGATGGTGAACCATTATTTTCACCTGTTTTTTCATTTCCTCCCCCCTTTCTTATTTGTCAAATCGAGCAAGTTTTTTAATCCGCCCAGTCAATTTATGCTAAAAATCAATTTTTGGCAATACCTTTTTGCCCAAATTAGAACATTGATTTTAGCTCGGGCGGAACAAAAATTATTGCAGAGCAGCCACTAAGGCAAAACGTTTAGCTTTTGGTCCTTCTTTCCGAAACGAATAAAAAGTTTGGGTATGACAGGAAGTACAAGCGGGAAAAATTTCTATCTGTCCCCTTCTTACCCCGGCTTCTACCAATTCTCTCACCAGTATTCCAGGCAAGTCAACCTTCCACTGATTCTGACTTACCGGAAAAATATAATTAGCCCGGGCAGGAACCTGCTCAAAGTACTCTTTCACTTCCTGTCTGACCTCAAAACAACATTTTCCAATTCCCGGGCCGATACCTACTATCAAAGAGGAGGGAGTTGAACCAAAAAAGAGCTGCATCTTCCCTAAAGTTTTAAGATGAATCCCCTGCCATATTCCGCGCCATCCAGCATGGACCACTGACAATGCTTGCTTCTCCGGGTCAAAGAAAAGTAAGGGAAAACAATCGGCTACCAGAATTCCTAAATACAACCTTTTTTCAGCTGTCAGGAGACCGTCGGCAAAAAAGTTCGCCCCTCTCCCCCAGGATAAACTTGCTCGATCGACTAAACGTAAGTTAGAACCATGAACCTGGCGAGGGAAAATGATTTCATCGGTATTTAAAATCTCTGCCAACTTATTTTTCCCCTCAAGCTGGGTCAAATCGAAAGGGAAAAAACGATTGGTAACCAGGTGATCCAGCCGGGGCAAAAGCAATTGTTCAAACTGAAAAAAAGTAAACCCTTTCCTCTCAGAAATTATCAACTTTTGCCCCCCCGATTGGTCCACCACTTCAACTTGTTTCTTTTTACTCTATTTATAACTCAGGGCTTCTCGGTAAGCAAGCAATTCCTGCCGAAAAGCTTGGGTAATTATCTCTTCCTTCTCCTTTTCTTTCTCTTCTAAAACCTGAATAAGTGCTGACCCAACAATAACTCCATCAGCCAATTGAGCAACTTTCTTTGCTTTTGAGGGGGTATTGATTCCAAACCCAATAAGCACTGGCAAGTCAGTGTGGCTTTTGATTAAGGCCACCGCTTTTTTTAAGTCCTCTTCTTCCGCCTGGGTGTTACCGGTAACCCCTCTCCCCGATACCAAATAAACAAATCCCTGGCTTTTTTGAGCAATTTCTGCCAGCCGGGAGGGAGAAGTAGTTACCGAAGCCAAAAGAATCACTGAAAGGTAAGCTCGAGCCTGGTCTAAAAAAGAATCGGCCTCTACCGGAAAATCAGCCACAATCAAACCCCCAAAACCAGCCTTTCGATAGTCCTCGGCAAAACGGGAAAAACCATATTGGAAAACGATGTTACCATAAGTCATAGCCGCCAAGGGGAAATCAACCGACATCTCTGTTAGCTGCTCCTGTACTAACCGGGGATCCACTCCCTGAGCCAGAGCCTTTTGGGAAGAACTCTGAATTATCGGTCCATCGGCTACCGGATCAGAGTGAGGAATACCTACCTCAAGTGCGTCTACCCCAACTTCCTGGCAAATTTCAATTAGTCGGGAAAATACCGAAACCGAGGGATAGCCAAAGGTTAAATAGGGAATAAAAAGTTTATGTTGCTGGGCCTTGTTTTTCAAGTAATTTCCTAACTGGTCCTTTTGCTCAACCATTGTTTTTTCCTCCAGCATATTTTTTCACCTCTTCCACGTCTTTATCTCCTCTACCAGAAAGACAGATTAAAACAATTTGTGACTTGCTCAGCCGAGAAGCCAGCTGGAAACCATAGGCTAAAGCATGGGCACTCTCTAAGGCAGGTATTATTCCCTCCCACTGAGAAAGCTGAAAAAAGGCAGTAAGTGCTTCTTCATCTTTCACCTCGGTATATTCAGCTCGACCAGAGGTATAAAGAAAACTGTGCTCTGGACCTACCCCCGGGTAATCTAATCCAGCTGCTATTGAATGGGTGTTTAAAATTTGCCCAAATTGGTCCTGTAGGACAAAACTTAAACTACCATGAAGCACTCCGGCTCGTCCCTTACCAATGCTGGCAGCGTGACGATCCCCTCCCTCTCCCCCGGCTTCTACGCCGATTAATTTTATTTGTTTTTCGGGAACAAAGGAGTGAAATATTCCCATGGAATTACTCCCCCCACCCACGCAAGCTACCACGTAATCCGGAAGACGTTCTTCTACCAGCTGAATCTGCTCTTTCGCCTCTTGCCCGATAATCGATTGGAAATCCCGAACCATAGTAGGGTAAGGATGAGGGCCAACTACCGAGCCAATGACGTAATGGGTGGTATCAATATTTTTTACCCAGTCCCGCATGGCCTCGTTAATAGCATCTTTCAATGTTTGACCACCAGAGCTAACCGGCCTGACTTTGGCTCCCAAAGTCTCCATCCGAAAAACGTTTAATCTTTGCCTTTCCACATCTACCGCTCCCATGTACACTTCACATTCTAAACCAAAAAGAGCACAGGCAGTGGCGGTGGCTACTCCATGTTGTCCCGCCCCGGTCTCAGCAATAACTCTCTTTTTACCCATTTTTTTGGCTAAAAGGGCCTGACCTAAAGTATTATTTATCTTATGGGATCCGGTATGATTGAGATCTTCTCGTTTAAGATAAAGTTTAGCTCCTCCCAGCTGCTCACTGGTTCGAGCAGCATAGTATAAGGGTGAGGGTCGACCAGCATAATATTTAAGATAGTAGTCCAATTCCTTCTGGAAATTCAAATCCTGAGAATAGGCTTGATAAGCCTGTTCCAATTCCTCTAAAGGTTGAACTAAAACTTCGGGGACAAATCGTCCTCCAAATTCCCCAAAAAAAGCTTCTGGAAACATCTCATTCACCTCTTTAGATAGTATTCAACTTATTAACAATTTGTCTGACTTTTTGTGAATCTTTCTTGCCAGGAGCAATCTCTACTCCACTGTTAAGGTCCACCCCAAAAGGAGAAAGTTGAAAAATACAAGCAAGGATATTTTCTTGATTAAGTCCGCCTCCTATTAAAAAAGGTTTAACTTTCCGACAATTACGAATTTTAGTCCAGTCAAAAGGCACCCCTTGTCCTCCACTTTTTCTGCCCTTTTTAGTATCAAACAAATAGTAATCTACTACTTTTTGATATTCAAAAACTGAGTCAGAACGAAAATTTTCATCCACTCCAAAAGTTTTTATTACTCCCTTTCCCAATTTTTGGCAACAATCTGGAGATTCTTCCCCATGAAGCTGGACTAAATCAAGAGAACAAAATTCCCTGATTTTTTTAACTTCTTGCCAAGGCAAATCTTGAAAAACTCCCACCGACAAAAAAGAAGAAGGAGTCTTTTTCAATATTTCCCGCACCGTATCTGGGCTAACCCAGCGAGGGCTGGAGGGAACAAAAATAAAACCTAAAGCCCAAACCCCGAGCTCCGCTATTAATCTGGCATCCTCAAGGGAAGTAATGCCACATACCTTAACGTACACCAAGAACTTCCCTCCCCTGCAATTCTATCAATTTATTCATTGGATGAGCAGATGCAAGCAGACACTCTCCTATCAGAAAGTTGCAAATCCCTCTTTCCATGATTCGGCTAATATCCTCTTTTCGTCGAATACCGCTTTCGCTTACCACTATCACGTTATCCGGCAAAAGTTGGCTAAGGTGAAAGGTAGTTTCCAAGGAAACTTTAAAACTGGCCAAATCCCGATTATTAATTCCCACCACTTGTGCTCCGGCTAAAATAGCTTTTTCCACATCTGCCTCATCGTGCACTTCAACCAGTGGTACTAACCCTAAAAAAGAACACAGATCAACAAAATGGGCCAATCTTTCCCGAGGTAAAATCCGAGCGATAAGGAGTAAGGCATCTGCTCCTAACTGGGCTGACTGATAAATTTGAGCCTCTTCGATTACAAAATCTTTCCGTAAAATAGGAAGCGAGCTTTTTGCTCGAACTCGGGAAACGAGCTTAGGCTTGCCCAGAAAATACCGCTCTTCTGTAACCACTGAAATAGCCGCTGCTCCACCCTGCTGATAAGATTCTATAAAACGGTAAAGGTCTAAATCATTCAGCAATCTTCCCCGAGAAGGAGAAGCAAATTTTACTTCAGCAATAATATTGGGACCAGGAGAGGCGGTAAGAGCAGATAGAAACCGGTTTTCTTGAGCAGTAGTTTGAGCCATGATTTCCATCCTCTGGAAAAGAGGATATTCACCTTGTTCCATTAGTCTTCTTTTTTTCTCAGTTACAATCTTCTCTAAAATATCCTCCATTGATAACTCCTCCTTACTCGACCATCTGTTGGCTGGTTCTCACCAATTGTTGCACCTTTTTCAGCGCCTGTCCCGAAGTCAAAAGTTCTTCCGTTTGTTCTATTGCTTGGGATAAACTATCGCTTTGCTCAGACACCCAGAGTAAGAAGGCAGTATTTAAAACCAAAGCCGCCCTCAATGGTCCTTTAGTCTCGTTTTTAAGGATTGACCAAAAAATTTCCACATTCTCTTTTGGCTCACCTCCCTGAATACTTGCTAAAGGCCCGGGAGGATAACCAAATTCTTCCGGATGAATTTGCCGGGAAGAAATATTATTTCCTTCCACCAGGAACAAAAAACTTTCCCCAACTATACTTATTTCATCTATTCCGGGTTCTCCCCAAACCACAGCTGCTCGCTGTACCCCTATTCGCAAAAGGGCCTGAGCTACTGGCTGTAAAAGCTCTTTTGAATATACCCCCACCAGTTGATATCTTACTGGAGCTGGGTTGGTAAGAGGACCCAATAGGTTAAAAATCGTTCTAATCCCTAACTCTTTTCTTATTGGTTGAACTATTCCGGTAGCGGGATGATAAAGGGGAGCAAAAAGAAAAGCGAACCCGGTCTGATCAAATAGGCTTTTCATTTTATCCGGACCAATCTTTACCGGGATACCCATGGCTTCGAGAAAATCAGCGCTACCGCATCGACTGGAAATAGAGCGATTACCATGTTTTACCATTTTCAATCCCGCCGCCAAAGCTATTAGAGCCGAAGCTGTAGAAAAGTTAAAGGTTCTCTTCCCATCCCCACCGGTTCCACAGTTATCAGCTACCATCATCTCCGGTGGCAAATCAAAATGGATAGCTCTTTCTCTCATAGCAGAAGCAAAACCGGCAATTTCTTCTGAATCTTCTCCTCTCATTCTCAAGGCACATAAAATTGCACTTATTTGAGAAGAGGTTAACTTTCCTTCCATTATTTTTTCCATCAAAGTTAAAGAATCGACAAAATTCAACTTACTACCACTAACTAAATAATCAATCACTTCTGGTAAACGGTCAAACATCTCGCTTCACCTCCAAAAAATTTTTAAGGATAATCTTTCCCTGAGGGGTTAAAACCGATTCCGGGTGAAACTGGACTCCCCACAAAGGGTAAGTAGAGTGTTCGATGGCCATAATCTCCTGATTGTCGCTCCAAGCAATTATCCGTAAAAAAGAAGGCAAACTCCCGGGGTCAACCACCAAAGAATGGTATCTACCAACAGTAATAGTTTTTGGAAGCAAGCGAAAAAGAAGTGAAGGAAGAAGTTTAACCTGGCTTCTCTTCCCGTGTAAAGGTTTTTGTGCTTTTACAATTCGACCACCGTTAACATAAGCAATGCACTGATGGCCAAAGGCACACCCCAAGGGTAGGGATAAAAGAGGAAAATGTAGCAATAACCTGATTACTTATCCCGGCCGACCGAGGGTCTTGGGGGCCAGGTGAGATTACAATTCGCTCGGGATTCATCTCTTTGATTTGGGAGATGGAAATTTGATCGTTACGAAAAACCCGAATCTCTTCCTCGGTAAGCTCACCCAAATATTGAACCAGGTTATAGGTAAAAGAATCATAATTATCAATAACTAAAATCATAGTTCATTCCCCCTGTGACATTTTTAAAGCTAAAAGTAAAGCTTCCGCCTTGCTTTTAGTTTCTTGATATTCATTCTCCGGAATGGAATCATAAACAATTCCGGCTCCAGCCTGAACCGATACCTTCCCTTGCTGGAAAAACAGACTGCGAATAACTATACACATATCCATGTTGCCATCAAAACTCAGGTATCCCAAACTACCAGCATAAGGACCTCGAGACTGAGGTTCAATCTCTTCAATTATTTCCATCGCCCGCACCTTAGGAGCCCCACTTACTGTTCCGGCTGGGAAACAAGCTTGCAAGGCTCTCCAGGAAGTTGTCCCCAAAGAAAGTTGACCCGATACGGTAGATACAATATGAAAAACGTGAGAATATCGTTCTACCGCCATCATTTCTTCCACTTTTACTGTACCCGGGGTACACACTCTACCCAAATCGTTTCTCCCCAAATCAAGCAGCATCGTATGTTCGGCTCGCTCTTTCTCATCCGACATTAAGTCCTGAATGATCTCCTCCTCGGCCAGGTCTTCTCTCCTCTTTCTGGTTCCGGCAATAGGTTTGGTAAAAATAGTCGACCCTTGAAGTTTGACCAACATTTCCGGCGAAGAACCAGCAATTTGAAATGAACCTCCGTCCAAATAGAAAAGATAGGGCGAAGGATTTAACGACCGAAGGAAACGATAGGGTCGAAAAGGGTCTCCTGCAAATTCAGTGGAAAACCTCTGAGAAATAACCACCTGAGAAGCATGCCCCTCCTCTATCAATCGGATAACTTTAGTCACCGATTTCATGAACTGCTGTTGACTAAAATTAGACTCAATCGGCCGTCGAATTTGAAAGAAATCATTCTCTGCATCAATTTTTTCTTCCCGGTTGATTTCTTCTTCCTGTTTTTTTATCCACTCTTTTCCTCGCTCAAAATCTTCTCTGTCTTCTGTCCGAGCCAGATACACAATACCGATTAAATGTTTAAGGTGATCAAAATAGATAAAACGCCGGGCTTTTACAAAGTACCCCAGGGGGAATTTTATCTCCCTTTTTGGAACAGTATGTTCCCAGGTTTTTACCGCATCATAACTCAAAAATCCTACTGCTCCACCAACAAAAGGAACCGGAAGCCCAGGAAATACCCGGACCTGAGGAAAAGTTTTTTCCAAAAAAGAAATCAAGTCGCCAAATTCCCAAATTTCCCATACCTCATCTACGTCAAAAATTAAAAAGGAATACCTACCCCATATCTCTCCTCGATCAGCGCTTTCTAAAAGAACAAAGGGAGTTCGATTTCGAAATTTCTCCGAAAGAGAAATAGGAGTAGCCCGATCCCCCAGTTTCTCGCAAAAAAGAGGAACATATTGAAACTGCTCTTTTGAAATTGTTCGATATTGCTCATAGCCTGGTTTAATCAACTTATTTCACCCCAATAAAAAAAGCCCTCGTCAAGAGACGAGGGCTTAAACTCGCGGTACCACTCTCATTAACGGCTACCAACCGTTCACTCAAACCCGGTACAGAAATCAGCTTTCGATACCGGCCTTCTTTTAAAGGTAAAAACCCTGCTCAGCCTACTAACTTTTAAAGTTTTCGGTGAGCCGCTCCGAGGCCCATTCACTTCCCCTTGAAACACCAGGCTCCCACCTCTGCCCTGGCTCTCTCTGGATTCAACCAAGGAAGCTACTCTTCCTCATCAAAGCGTTATCCTTATTAAATTTTGTCAGTATTCAATCACAAGTTAAAACCAAAGTCAATAGCCTGCTGGTTAGTTTTTGGCAAAATCGGTTAAAAAGTTTTTACTTAGCCCAAGTTGTACCATAAGTTCCAGAAATCAGTCTATACCAGGTCTTTTCTTTTGGGGATTCTCATTTTTGGGTAACCCAGATTAAAAGACTGATAGATAAGGATAGACCCCCATGCTGCTTTGCAGCACCAGATGACAATAAAAACAGATTCAATATAATCTTAGAGAAACAATAGTGGTCTATCCTTTCAGCTTTTCATTTTTTAAGTCTTTGCCTTTTATTTTTAGTCTTTGTCTTTCGGGGGGTTTAAGGGGGGCGAAGCCCCCATTATTGCCGTTTACAGGATAGACCCCCATGCCCCTTCGCAGCACCAGATAACAATGAAAACAGAACCCCCTCCTTCGGAGGGGGAAGCCTTCTCATCCGTCATTCCCGAAATCCTTAATCGGGAATCCATTGAGGGAGG
>JASGLU010000043.1 GCA_030156825.1 Candidatus Atribacteria bacterium
CGAGTGAGTGCTTTCCTACGTTGTACCTCTTTTCCGTCATGCCCGAAATTAGTAATCGGGCATCTAAGACGCCTTTCTCCTCTCCCTTGACGGGAGAGGATTAAGGTGAGGGTGAAAATGAACCTCAAGAACCCCATGTTTTCATTGTCATCTGGTGCTGCGAAGCAGCATGGGGGTCTATCCTGTAAACGGCAATAATGGGGGCTTCTCCCCCCTTAAACCCCCCGAAAGACAAAGACTAAAAATAAAAGGCAAAGACTTAAAAAACGAAAAGCTGAAAGGATAGACCACTATTGTTTCTCTAAGATTATGTTGAATTCTGTTTTCATTGTTATCTGGTGCCCCGAAGGGGCATGGCCGTCTATCCTTATTCTTGCAGATACAAGACAACGGGAATATGATCTGATGCCTCAAGTATACTGGTAAACTCTTCTGGGTAAATATGGTCAACCGCTTTAAACTCATGGTAGCTACCTTCGGTCAGAAAAAAGTAATCAAATAAACTGGGAGGATAACCTTTACTTTTTACCGTCCATAGTTCTTTGTTTTTATCTCGGTCCGAAGTTAGCAAAGTGGCGTTATAAAGTGCTACCTTTTGCCCGTTGCTTAAGGTAATGGATTTTGCTAATGTTTCTATTAAGTCGGCAACTCCGGCTGCTTTTTCCTGGTGATCCAAGCCTGGCTCGTCATTAAAATCCCCACAGATAATGATGTTAGCCTTCGGGTCTTTTTCTAAGAGTTGTTGGATGATTTCTCGTAACCTGTTTCCCTGCTCGTTTCTTTTTAAAGCGGATGTTCCCGGCTTTTGTTCGATTTTGGATTTAAAGTGCACCAGGATTAAAGTAAAGTGATAGTCTTGTTTGACGATGTCAGCTACAATAATTCCCCGATCGCTGAATGATTCCGGGTCAACCAGATTGATTGATTCCACTTTTAGGTCTTTTCTCACCAAAAGGCCCAAAGGGATGCCCGAAATTCTTGAGTCGTAAGCTCTAAAACTGAAACACTGGTATCGATTAGCAAGAAATCCCTGGTTGAAGAAACGAATTTCGGTTAGACTAGCACATTCTAAGATTCCAACTACATCAGGATTTACCCGGTTGATAACCCCGGCAACGGTAGCAATTTGACTTAAATCTTCCTGCTCGAGCATCGCCCCTTCTCCCGGGACAATGATTTGGGGTTCACCATCGAACCTTAGCCAGAAGTCTTTAATATTGTAGCTCATGATACGGACTTCGGAAAATGCCGCAGGGGTAAATGATAAAAGAATGGCGCAAAGTAAAAAACCAGCAAAAACTTTAGCTAATAAGGTTTTTTTCATGATCCACCTCTTTTACTCTCTTTTTCATGATAATGGTTCCGTTTCAGTTTTCAATATTAATAGTATCCCGCAGAATCTGCCAAACTGCAAAAATTTAAAAAGCAAATTACGTCGGAAATTAAAAAGCGAAATCGCCACGCACGAAAAAACCGTGCTCGCGATGACAAATCGATGGGCCATTGCACTAAACAGAAAAAGAAAGGGGTTATAGGGGATTTACCCCCTATAGCGAGGAAAGTGTCTTTGTTTTTCAGGGGGTTGATAAGGGGGAGTTCTTTTCCCCCTTATACCGAGGACGTTTTCTCCCTCGGTTGTTTTTGTCTTTTTATATTTTTTGTTTTTTTCTTTTGTCTTTGTTTTTCAGGGGGTTAATAAGGGGGGCGAAGCCCCCCTTATAGTTCTTTTATGAACTTTTCTACTTCCGAGAGGGAAGGCGCGCCTTCCATTGGTCCTTTTTTGGTTACTGCCAACGCTCCGACTGCGTTGGCAATGCGACCGCATTTTTCCAGCTCATATCCGCGGAGCAACCCTACCAGAAAGCCAGCGTCGAAGCAGTCTCCTGCTCCGGTAGGATCAACCTCTTCTACCGAGAAGGCCGGAATTTTTTTGTGCCCTTCTTTTTGGTAGATGGTAGAACCCTGGTCTCCCTGTTTTAGGACTACCAATTCTACTCCCGCTTCTAAAAGAGCCAAACAGGCTCTCTCTGGGTCTTTTTCTCCGGTGAGCATCATCGCTTCCTCACCACTGGGGAAAAGGGCATAAGCCGACTCTATCACCGGGGAGCAAATTGCGCGAACCTGGTCAATTCCCAGTATTTCCGGCCGTAGATTGGGGTCAAGAGTGATTTTTACCCCCTGCTTTTTTGCCACTTCTGTTGCTTGGTAAATACTTTTTTGCCAGGCGGGGTTAATAGAAAGAGCCGAACCGTTTATATGGAGAAAATGAGCTCCCTGAAAATAGGTTGCCGGCACCCGGTCTGGTTCTATGATACCGCTGGCTGCATTTTTAATATGATAAATAAACTTACGAGAACCATCCGGAAAATAGGCTACAAAAGCGCAACCGGTAGTAGCCTCTTCTTTTTCTGCAAAGTAGGTAAGGTCTAAACCATCCTGTTGTAGGCGGTCCCGAATAACTTTGCCGAAGTCATCCTTGCCTACGGTTCCAACAAACCCCACTTTAGCTCCCAGCCGGGCTGCGCAGTCGGCAAAAATTGCCGGCGCTCCGCTGGGGTAAGGTCCTAAAAAAACAGCTGGCCGGTCAAGGCCTATGCCTACTTTTTCCCGCATGATTTCCACTAAAGCTTCTCCCATGGAAATAATTTCTATCATTGTTTTGTCCTCCTTTGCTGAAATATATGAGTTGCTGGAATCATCTTGGCAATCATATCTTACCCCATTTAACCCGAGTCGCACCATGAGTTCCAGAAATAAACCTCTATCCGGCCTTTTCTTTTGGGGATTCTCATTTTCGGGTAATCCAGATTTAAAGACTGATAAAAATCAGAGGATCATGAATCAATTATACTATGAAAAAGGGAGAATTTCCTGGTAAAGATTTGCAACTTGGGTTAAATATAAACAAAAAAAAGGAAATTTATTTGTGCCGGATTATAAAAATTACAGAATTGAAGTTAGGGCTTGCGTCTCTTAAAAGTTATGATAAAATTGTGAAAATTTAGTGAAGGGAGGGCTGGTTTCAGATGGAACCTCATTACCCCTTAGAAAAAGCGGGAATCCGCAACCTTCGTTCGGTTTTTTACAACCTCTCTATTCCGGTTCTTTTTGAGCATGCTTTTTTGAAAAAAGAAGGGATTCTTACGAAACCTGGAGCTTTCAATGTTTTGACCGGCCGTTATACCGGTCGTTCTCCTAAGGATCGTTATATTGTGGATGACGCAATTACTCATGAGCGGATCAATTGGGGATCGGTGAATGTCCCAATAGAAGCGGAAAAGTTTTATAAGTTGCATGAAAGATTGACCAGTTATTTGCAGCAGCGGGATGTGTATGTTTACGATGGCTATGTGGGGGTTGATCCCCAACACCGAATGGCGGTTCGATTTATCAATGAATATGCCTATCAAAATGTGTTTGTGCAGAATATGTTTTTAGAGGCTACCCCGGAAGAACTGGCGCATTTTGTTCCCGACTTTACGGTCATTTGTGCCCCTCGATTTCAGGCTAAAGGAAAAGAAGACGGGATTAATTCCGAAGCTTTTGTAATTCTTAACTTTACTGAAAAGATGGTAATTATCGGAGGTACTTCCTATGGGGGAGAGATTAAAAAAGCTATCTTTACGGTTTTGAATTTTCTTTTGCCCCAGGCAGGAGTTCTTCCCATGCATTGTTCGGCCAATGTAGGGGAGAAAAATGATGTAGCCTTATTTTTTGGCCTGTCGGGTACGGGTAAGACCTCTCTTTCGGCTGATCCTACTCGTCGCTTAATCGGTGATGATGAACACGGTTGGTCTGAGCAAGGGGTGTTCAACTTTGAAGGTGGGTGTTACGCTAAGTGCATTAATCTCTCCCAAGAAAAAGAACCTCAAATTTGGGAAGCCATTCGTTATGGGGCGATTATGGAAAATGTAGTGGTAGACCCGGACACGCGGGTGCCAGATTATAATGACAATCGTTATACCGAAAACACGCGAGTGAGCTATCCGATTGAGTTTATCCCCAATGCTTTAATTCCGGGGATAGCCGGTCATCCTCAGGTAGTAATGTTTTTAACGGCTGATGCTTTTGGGGTGTTGCCTCCGGTAGCTAAACTCACCCGGAAGATGGCTATTTATCACTTTCTTTTGGGTTATACCAGCAAATTAGCCGGAACTGAACGGGGAATTGTAGAGCCTCAAGCTACTTTTTCTACCTGCTTTGGCGCTCCTTTTATGCCCTGTCATCCCCGGGTGTATGGAGAGATGTTAGGAGAAAAAATCGATCGCCATGGTGTCAAAGTTTACCTGGTGAACACCGGCTGGGTTGGTGGTCCCTATGGAGTGGGGCAGCGGATTGACATCGGTTATACCCGGTCCATTGTACAGAGTATTGTGGATGGCAGTATTGAATCGGTAGGTTATCGAGAGGACACCTTGTTTGAGTTATTGGTTCCCAAATCGGTTCCCGGGGTTCCCCCCGAACTTTTAGACCCGCGGGGACAATGGCAAAACCCAGAAGAGTACGACCAAAAGGCGAAGGAATTAATAGGTAGGTTTGAGGAGAATATGAAAAAATACCAGCCCCTCCCCGAGTGATAGCAGCGATTTGTAAACCGGGACTGGGCTAAGATTATAGCTTTTCGGGAGGGACGGTTTATTGTAGAGCCGAGCATCCGACTGTTATCCAAAAAAGAATTCAACGAAAACCGGGAGCGGCTGGTAGAAATATATAAAAGTGCTTACCAAGAGCTCCCGGAATACCGTTATTCCAATCCCAATAAAATCAGATATTATTTAAATTGGTTGTGGAAAGGTGATCCCAATGGTTTTTGGGTGGTCTTTTGGGCAGATCAAATAGTGGCTTTTATAGGAGTTCATGGTAGTTGGTTAGAAAAAAACGGCAGAATTGGAGAAATCCATGAATTGGTAGTCTGTCCTGAATATCAAGGAAAAGGTTTAGCTACCGCTCTTCTGGAAAAAGCCTTTTCTTATTGTGTAAGTTTGGGGCGGCGGAAGATAGGTTTGTGGGTAGGCGAGAAAAACCAGCCAGCGATAAGGTTATACCTGAAAGCCGGTTTTGTAAGGACCGGACAGTGGGGAAAGTGGATTCGTATGAAAAAAGAGGTAATTTGATTTGCAACTTTTTGCCATTTTAGAACAGCTTTTTTCTCGGGCTGATACCAGTGGAAAAGAGAAAGGAGTGCTGGATTGGATAGCCTGTTTTTTGAAGCGATTTTCTTTTGAGGTCCGCTGGCAGGAATACTCACCGGGAAGATGGAACCTTCACGCTTGGAGAGGAAAAAATCCTCCTCCCTTTTTAATTGTTACTCATGTTGATGTTTGGGGAAAAGAGCCGGAAGGAAGGTGTCGAGTAGAAGGAGGGTTTGTCAGGGGAAGGGGAGCGGCCGACCCCTTAGGACAGGTAGTCGCTCTTTTACTTGCCCTCTCTCGCTCATCGACACCAGCGGAAGTAGTTTTCTTTTCTGAAGAAGAAACCACCGGGGCTGGCTCCTGGAATTTTCAGTTTGCGCGTGAAATTCGGGGGGCGCTGGTGCTTGAGCCTACTAATTTTGCAGTATGTACCGCTTTAGCCGGGGACTTAGATTTTAAAGTGGAAATAGAGGGGCTCGCAGCTCACGGTGCTTTTCCTCAATCTGGGGTTAACGCTATTAGTAGAGCCCGAGAAGTCATAGACGGTTGTTATCGAGCGGTTGCAAGCTTTCCCTCTCACCCTCTTTTTTCCCCGCCACTTTCCCTGATGTTGGGGAAAATAGAGGGTGGAAGTTCCAGTTATGTAGTTCCAGATCGGTGTTTATTAGAATGTTGTTTACCTTTTCCCCCTCCGTTAACTGTTAGTCAGGCAGAAGCCACTCTTTTGCGTTTTATTCCGCAGGCAGGGGTTAAGGTGGAAGTTTTGGATCAAAATCCAGCTTTTGAGCTGTCGGCGAAGGAAGAAATAGTTGAAAAATTGGTCTTATCGATAAGACAAAGGGTAGGGTTTTCTCCGGTTTTAGCTGGAATGCCCTCCTGGACAGATGCTACTTATCTTAATTTGCGGGGTATACCGAGTATTGTTTTTGGTGCGGGTGACCTTTCTCTGGCTCATTCGGAAAGGGAAATGGTTAGTCTTAAAGAATTGGCGGTTTTAACTGATATCCTTGGTCAATTTTTGACGGAATAATTTACCCCATGCTGTATGATACACCAGATAACAATGAAAACAGAATCCACTCCTTCGGAGGGGGAAGCCTTCTCATCCGTCATTCCAGAAATCCTTAATCGGGAATCCACTGAGGGAGGCTTCTTCTCCCTCAGCAGTCTTTTCTTTAGTTTTTTGTTTTTTTGGGGGTTTACCCCCTATTGTTCGGTTATAGGGGGTTTTTCTGGTAAAAATTTGCAACTTGGGTTATATTGAATATAATCAATGAGAATTTATGGAATTAAGGAGCTGGTGGATTGTGAAGGTAGGCATTCCGCGAGGCCTTCTTTTTTATCGGTTTTATTTCTTTTGGAAGACTTTTTTAGAGGAGTTGGGGGCGGAAGTGATAACTTCTCCTCCTACCAGCCGCTATATTGTCCAAAAAGGTTTGACCTATGGTATCGAAGAAATCTGTTTTCCGGTGAAAGTTTTTTTAGGGCATGTGCTTGCCTTAGTTGACCGGGTGGACCTACTCTTCGTTCCGCGAATGGTTAGTTTTTATCCGGGAGAATATAACTGTCCTAAAATATTGGGGTTGCCGGATATAGTTCGAAATTTATTCCATCTTTCTCCTGAACAGATCATTGACGAGGAGATAAACGCGAGAAATCGGGGAATGCGGGAGGCAGAGATGGGGTTAATTAGACTGGGCGAGCGTTTTACTTCCAATCGGAGAAAAATTGCCCAGGCTTTGCAGAAAGCGGAAAAGGTTCATCGGGAATACCGCCAGCAACTGCAGTCAGGCGTTCTCCCGGAAACTTTAATTGACGGTAAACAGAGTCTTTTACCAAAAGAGGAAAAAGTTTTGCTGTTAGGCCACACTTATCTTTTAAACGATAGTTATATTAATATGAACGTGATTGAAAAGATTAACCAGCTTGGTTATTCAATTGTTACTCCCGATATGGTGCCGGAAGACAGAATACGTCTTTTTTTAAAAAAAGTACCAAAACCCAGTTTTTGGACCATATCTAATGAAATTTTGGGAACAGCTTTATCTTATTTAAAGGAGAGAGACCCTAAAGTAAAAGGCTTGGTCCATCTGGTTTCTTTTGAATGTGGTCCGGATTCTTTGGTAGGCGAGTTAATAGGGAGATGGGTTAAGAAAGAAGAACAATCTCTCCCTTATCTTCGGTTAGAGATAGACGAACACACGGGTGAAGCTGGTTTAGTAACTCGCTTAGAAGCTTTTGTGGATATGATGAGATGGAGGGATTCTAACCTTGAGAGCCACTTTTCCCCATTTGCTGCATCTTGATATTGTTTTGGGTATTCTTTACCCTACTTTGGGAGTGGAAATTGTTCCCCCGCCTCCCATTACCAGTCGGACAATTGAAATCGGGGTGGAACACGCTCCTCAGAATGCCTGTTTCCCTTTGAAAGTAACTCTGGGAAACTTTGTAGAGGGGATAGAGCGAGGAGCGGATACCGTTTTTATGGCCGGGGGAGTAGGTCCCTGTCGCTTTGGTTACTACGGCCAAATCCAGAAGATTATTTTGGAAGATTTGGGGTATGATGTACAATTTGTCTTGATTGACCACCCCCGATTTGGCTGGCGACCTTTTTTCCAGGCTTTGAAAACAATGGCCGGTGGTCGATTTTCTTTCCCTCGAGTTAAAAAAGCAGTTTCTTTGGCCTGGAAAGCGTTAGTATTTACGGAAGAGTTGGAAACTCAAAGACGGGCTCTTCGCTGCCAGGTGGTCAATCGAGCGGAGCTCGATATGGTGATTGACGGGGCTCTGCAGTCTCTTAGAAAAGTGGAAAGTGGATCTGAGTTTGAACGAATAAAAAAGGAAGCTTGGTCTGATCTATCTGCTTTAGAGAGGAAGAAGGAAAATAATTTTCTGAAAGTGGGTATTGTAGGAGAAATTTATATTGCCCAGGAGACCAGAATTAATTTTCAGGTGGAAAAGCTTTTGGGAGATTTAGGAGTATATGTTCACAATTCGGTTTCCACTGCCCAATACGTGTTAAACACCTTTCCTGTTTTAAAATCTAAGGAAAAGTTAGAAGCCTGGGAGCTGGCTCGGCCTTACCTCAAGCGGTTTGTTGGGGGTGAGGGAATTGATACCGTGGGTAGTACCATCAGGTATGCCCAAGAGGGCTTTGATGGGGTGGTGCACCTTTATCCCTTTACTTGTATGCCGGAAATTGTGGCTAAAAGTGTGCTTACTCAAGTAAGTCGGGATTTTGATTTGCCGGTGCTTCACCTGGCAATCGATGAGCACGCCGGGGAAGCCGGACTGGTTACCCGGGTTGAGGCTTTTGTGGACGTGCTTGAGAGACGTAGAAAATATTGGAAAAAAGCGGAAGGTGAGTAGGGTGGAGCTTTATTTAGGAGTAGACGTTGGTTCGGTTACTACTAAACTGGTGCTTATGGACAAAAAGAAAAAAATTTGGGCTAGTTGTTATTTGAAGACTAGTGGTGATCCTGTTTTAGCCCTAAAAGAAGGGTTGACCTATATTGAAGACCACTTGCCCCGGGGAGGAGAAATTGTGGGAGTAGGTACTACCGGAAGTGCCCGTCATCTGGCGGGGGTGGTAGTAGGAGCGGATATAGTGAAAAATGAGATTACCGCTCATGCGGTAGCAGCTATCACCAGAGTGCCGGAAGTCCGAACTGTGTTTGAAATTGGCGGTCAAGATTCAAAGTTGATTCTCATCCGGGAGGGAGTGGTGGAAGATTTTGCCATGAACACCATCTGTGCCGCTGGTACCGGTTCTTTTTTAGAACACCAGGCGGTTCGTTTAAACGTTCCGATAGAAGAATTTGGGAAGTTAGCCCTGCAAGCTGAACAGTCGGTGCGGATTGCCGGGCGATGCACAGTATTTGCCGAGTCAGATATGATTCACAAACAGCAGTTAGGTTTTGCTAAACCGGAGATTATTAAAGGGCTATGTGAGTCTTTAGTCAGGAACTTTATGAATAACCTGGCAACCGGTAAAACTATAGAAGACCCAATTGTTTTTCAGGGAGGAGTAGCCGCTAATCAGGGAATTGTCCAGGCTTTTCGAGATTTCTTCCAAGGGAAGAAAAAAATTGTTGTGCCTCCCGAGCACGGGGTAATGGGGGCCTGGGGAGCAGCTATCCTGGCTATGGAATACGCTCCGCAAGAAACTGCTTTTCAGGGATTTGAAGTAGTTAACCGAGTTTTTGAAAATCGAAGCTTTACTTGCGGTGATTGTCCTAATGGTTGTGAAGTGGTGTTTTTGAAGGAAGAGGGAGTGATAAAAGCTCTGTGGGGTTCTCGTTGTGGTAAATGGACTCCGGAAACAGTTGGCCAAAAATTTGCAGAGAGTAAATTGGAAGAAAAAACCGACCAGCGGGAACTTTCGGTTTCTTAAATTTATTTGACCAAGGGGGTTAAGGGATGGCCATTTCCAGTTTTTTGACCGAAGACCGGGTTAGTATGTCGGCAGCGGTTTGGGCAGTGATTTCTGTACTGCTGGCGGTAATCTTTGGAGTGGTAGGGGGTGTGCTGGTAGCTTATGCTCAGCTGCTGGCAGGTACCACTTTTGGTTTGCTGGCAGTTGTTTTGGGGATAGTGGCCGGGGTATTGCAGCTGATAGTTCTTTACCAGTGGTCAAAGGTGATTAACCAGAATATTAACCATACCAAAGCGGTTTTTTCCCACATAAAAGACCGGTTGGAAGACCCTCTGCGGGGAGAGATAGGATTTTTTCTTAACCGCCTGGAAGAGTTTTTAGTTCCTACCTGGCCTTTTTGGGGGTATCTCCTGTTTTTTATTATCAGTATCTTTACCGGATGGTTTTATTTTTTGTTCGGTCTGGTGGGTTTTATTTTTCTGGCTATTTACCTGGGAAGTATTTTCCGCTCTACCAATAAAGTTTCTGATTTGAAGGAAAAATTGTACGATTACCTTGAACAGCGAGGAACGGTAAAACTTGAGCGGCGAGTGTTTCGTATTCCGGGGCGAAGCTTGTTCTTATTTATTGTTCTTAGCTTGATTACGTTTACCATCTATTGGTTGTATCTTTTGGTTAAACTGACGGGAGAGATAAACCAGTATGTGAGCCAGGATGAGCAGGTTCGAGTGGAAATAGAACAGGCCTTTGCCCAGACCTTTCCTCAATCTTAGCTATGGTCAACTATTTAATTATTTTTAACCTGCTTTTCTTCGTAGCCACTATATTGAGTGGAGGTTTTAATTTAGCCAATCTCCTTAGATTGGGAGCTAAATTTGGTCCGCTAATTGCCGCTGGTGAATGGCAAAGGTTGCTGCTTGCTACTTTCCTGCACGGTAATTTTTGGCACCTTTTTTTTAATTTATATGCTCTCTATTACCTGGGGAATCTGGCTGAGAGGGTATTTAACCCCCGGAAGTTTTTTGCCATTTACCTTTTATCAGGGTTATCGGGCAGTGTTTTTTCCACTATTTTTCACTTTACCCAGGTAGGGGTGGGTGCCAGCGGCGCAATTTTTGGTCTGGCCGGCGCAATTTTTGCCAGTGGTATTAAACATCGGGACACCCCCCTTAACCGCTTAGGGACCAGTCTTTTACCTTTTATTGTGATTAATTTACTTATTGGATTTCTGGGTCCGACTATTGATAATGCGGCCCATATTGGCGGTTTGCTGGTGGGGATGTTACTTGGCTGGTTTCTTAGTCCGGGAACCTCTTGGTTTAGATGGAAGAGAATAGCAGAAGAGGTGGCTACCTGGGTGTTAATTGGCTTTGTGGCGATAAGTATGCTTTCATTTTTTGTTCCCGCTTTTGGCCAACCTTCGGTAGAGAGGGTGGTTTCTTTTCATAACGGAGTGCAGCGGATTTTCCAGCGGATTGAACGAGGGAGCATACCTTCTTCGCAGGAGTTGGACGCCCTTTCTCCTCCTGATCGGGAGGCCAGAGAAATTCGAGACCTACTTTCTCAATTTGCCCAAAGCCAGGGAAGAGACACCTCTTCCCTGCGAGAGGCCGAGAGTAAGTTTTTGGACTGGCGAGAAAAGATTTTAGAAAAATACCAAGGGCTTATCTATGAAAGCCCGTAAGAGGGTTCTATCTATCTGTTTTATAAGGAGGGGAATGAAGTTTATAGCAGTAGAAGGTCCTCAATATTACCCCAAGTTGCACCATAAGTTCCAAAAATCAGCCTATATCCGGCCTTTCGTTTCTAAGATTTTTATTTTCGGGTAACCCAGATTAAAAGACTGATAAATCAGGATAGACGGCCATGCTGCTTGAGCCGCACCAGATGACAATGAAAACAGAATTCAATATAATCTTAGAGAAACAATAGTGGTCTATCCTTTCAGCTTTTCGTTTCTTTAGTCTTTGCCTTTTTGTATTTGTTCTTTCCTTCTGTCTTTTTCGTCTACGCTGTAGGCTGTCTGTTTTTTTTCCACCAGTCGTTTTTAATCCCTTATGCTTTTAGTCTTTTGGGGGTTATTAGGGGGGTATTTTCCCCCTAATAGTAGGAAGTATTTTTCTTTTCTCAGTTGTCTTTTTAGTTTGTTTTGCTTTTTAGGGGGTTGATAAGGGGGAGTTCTTTTCCCCCTTATTGTTATATTGAAAGATCTGACCCCCTTAAATTTTCTGCAGCAGAGCAGTGGGAACGGTTATGTGGGGGTCGGGGGAAAGAAAGTTAGCTTGGAAGTAATTAAACATCCCTAAAATTTATTGACAATTTGCCTTGATATGTTAAAATTTTATTAAGTTAACAAATTTTAGAAAATTTTACAAAGGTGAAAAATGGCTAAATTAAAAGAGATAGCCGAGCGAGCACATGTCTCAGTTGCCACTGTTTCCCACGTGATTAATGGTACCCGGCCGGTGAGCGACACTCTCCGCAAAAAAGTGGTACAGGCTATGCGTGAGCTGGGAATGGAAGTCAACCTCCCCCCTCAAAAAAAAGCATCTTCTCAGCTTTTGGCAATGATTATCGATGATATATTTAACCCTTTTTTTACCGAAGTTTTCGCTGCAGCAGAAAGCACCGCTCGCAGCATAGGGTATCACCTTCTTCTCTTGCCCATAAAAAAAGATTATGATGCTTTTTATCTTCAAGATTTGAAAGATAAAAAAGTTGATGGTTTTATCCTGGCTACCCGCCTGAATTTATCTCATCTTAAAAAATTTTTTTCTGCTCAAGTCCCCCTGGTTTTTCTGGGAGGAGTTTTAGACAGTCCTTTTTCTCGAAGTATCCTTTTCCCTGATGAAGAGGGGGCTTACCTTGCTACTCGCCACCTGGTGGATTTAGGTCATTCTCGAATTCTCTGTGTAGGTGGTTCTCCTAAAAATTCTCTTTTCAACGATCGCTTTCAGGGTTATAAGCGGGCCTTGAGAGAGAAAGAAATCCCGATAGACCCGCAATTAATGGTAGAAATTACTCCTACTTTTGAAGAAGCTTATAAATTGGGTTTGGAATATCTTTCTTTTCCTGAAAACCAGATAAGCGCTGTTTTTGCTCAAAATGACCCGATTGCTTGTGGAGTTATGGCGGCTGCCCGAGAGTTGGGGAAAAAAGTGCCGACGGATTTGTCGGTAGTGGGTTTTGATAATACCTTTTTTACTCACTTGACCAACCCTCCCTTAACTTCGATAGAAATTCCTAAAAAATTAATTGGTAAGCGGTCAGTGGAATTATTGGTTCGTGTGATACACGGTAACGAGGTCCAGTCCTATATGGTTGAAGAAGTACAGTTAGTAGAGAGGAATTCTACGGCGGTTTTTCGGAAAAAAGAAGTGGGAGGTGTAAAAATTGGATAAAAAACCCAAAATAACGGTTGTTGGCGCAGGAAGTGCGATATTTGGTTTATCAACTTTAGTGGGAATACTACGCCACCCCGCCTTGCAAGGAGTGGAACTGTTTTTACACGATACTAATGGAAAAGGTTTAGAAAAAATCAGGAAATTGGCCGAAAGAATCAATGAGGCCTGGGGTTCGGGGATAGAGATTAATAGCTCTGTTGAGAGAAGGAAAGCGCTGGAGGGGGCAGATTTTGTAATTCTTTCCATTGCTATTGACCGGGAAAAATGCTGGCAACTTGATCGGGATATCGCTCTTCGCTACGGGATTAATCATTATGCTGAAAATGGTGGACCAGGGGCTTTTGCTCACACCGCTCGCAACTTGTCGGCTATCATGCCTATTCTTCAGGATATGGAAAAATATTGTCCCGAGGCCTGGCTTTTGAATTTTACCAATCCGGTCCCTAAAATTTGTACCGCAGCTAATTTATATTCCAACATAAAAACCATTGGTATCTGCCACCAGATTAATTTTGGCTATTATATCTTAGCTGCTCTTTTTGCCAACGAGTTAGATTTGCGCCTTCCCCGGAATTTTAATTTTCGATGGAATGACCAATCCCTATCTCTTTTTCAGATTATGAATAAAAAAGCTAAGGAAAGATTCCTTATTCGCGCCTGGGGACTGAACCACTTTACTTGGATGGTAAGGGTAACAGAAAGAGAAACGGGGAAGGATCTATATCCCGAGATTGAAAAAAGAGTTAAAACCCTTCCTCCCTCTTTTGAGCCTTTGACTCAGGAGGTTTTCCAAATTTTTGGTCTTCTGCCGGTTCCGGGAGATTGCCATCTTTGTGAATACCTTCCTTACACCCACAGTGTACATCGTAAGACCTGGGAAAGATACGATATTCAGATGTACGATTTTGAATGGGCGGAGAAAGGAAGACAAAAGATGTGGGAAAAAATCGAGCGAGTAGTGGCCGGGAAAGAATCACTGGAGGGATGGGAAGAAGTGGAAACCGAAAGAGGCGAATTTATCGTTGCCGGGATATTGAAAAACTTAAATTCTTATGAAGAAGCGGTGAACATTCCCAACCAGAGCTATATAACCAATTTGCCGGATGGGGTGATAGTGGAGACTCCGGCAATTTTAGGAAGCGAAGGGCCGGTGGGTCTGGGAGGAGGAGACCTTCCTGAGCCCATTGCTGAACTATGTAGGAGGCAGGCTCTTATCAACGAGCTGGTGGTGAGAGCTATTGTGGAAGAAGATCGAAAGCTGGCGCAAGAGGCTTTAGCCTTAGACCCGATGATCGATGACCCTGAAATAGCGAAAAAACTTTTGAATGATTATCTACAGGCTTTCGATTCCTATCTAAGTTTTAAGTTATAGGGGGTGATGCGGGGAAGTTTGGTGAGAAGAAAAAGTTGGCGAGGTTTATTTAGTGGGAATTTGGTGGTGGATAAACTTTAACATGATTGATTTCTAAGAGAGGAGGAGGTAATAAAAATGAGATTGAGTCGATATTTTGTTATGGCTTGTGCCCTAATTGTCGCCCTATTTTTAGTTGGTGGTCTGGCAGTAGCTCAGGAAAAGGTGGTAATTACTGTTGCTGCCGGAGCGGTGGGTCAGGAACTGGAACTTACCAGGGAAGCGGCTCAACGATATATGGAAGCCAACCCCAATGTGGAAGTGCGGGTAATCGATACTCCTGATCTGGCAACTGATCGTTACGGACTGTATCTCCAGTTCTTTGAAGCTCGCAGTTCAGATATTGATGTCTATCAGATAGATGTAATTTGGCCGGGAGACCTGGCCGAACACCTTATCGATCTATACGAGCTTGGAGCAAGAGAGGTTGCTGATGAACACTTTCCGGCCATCATAGAGAACAACACTGTTGAGGAACAATTGGTGGGAATACCCTGGTTTACTGACGCTGGTCTTCTCTATTACCGGGTTGACCTTCTGGAAAAATACGGCTTAGAAGTGCCCAAAACCTGGGCTGAGCTTGAGGAAGCCGCTCGGGTTATCCAAGAAGGTGAACGGGCAGAAGGTAACGAGGATTTTTGGGGGTTTGTCTGGCAGGGTAATGCCTATGAAGGCCTCACTTGCAATGCTTTGGAATGGATTTATAGCAACGGGGGAGGTACCGTCATTAGCCCGGATGGGGTAATTACCATTAACAACCCTAATGCCGTAGAAGCAATAGAGATGGCTGCTCGCTGGGTAGGTACCATCAGTCCCTCGGGAGTAACTGGCTTTGCCGAAGAAGATGCTCGAAGTCTTTTCCAGTCTGGTAACGCTGCCTTCATGCGCAATTGGCCTTATGCCTATGCCTTAGGACAAGCAGAAGAAAGTGTAATTGCCGGTAAATTTGATGTTGCACCTCTACCTGCCGGACGTTCCGGCCACGGAGCGGCAACCTTGGGTGGCTGGCAGTTAGCAGTGAGTAAATACAGCAATAATCCGGAAATAGCTGCTGATGTAGCTTTGTTTATGGCATCTTCTGAGGAGCAGAAAATCCGGGCGGTCAAGGGGTCTTTTACTCCTACTATTATGACCCTCTACGAAGACCCCGAAGTCTTGGAAGCCGCTCCGTTCTTTGGTACTCTTTACGATGTGTTAATTAACGCCGTGGCCCGTCCCTCCACAATAACCGCTCCCAATTACAACGAAGTATCCACCCTCTTTTTCCGGGCTGTACACTCGGTTCTTACCGGTGCGAAAGATGCAACCAGCGCTCTTGAAGAATTAGAGCTGGAACTCCAGGCACTCACCGGTTTTGAAATCGGGGAACCGTAAAAACTGAAAACTCCAGCCCTGTTAAGGGCTGGAGTTTTCTTTCATCATCGGTTTTATGGTGGTGGGTATAAGAAAAAATAAAGGAGAGGAGGTAAGGGGGCCGGCTACTTTTTGATTGGTTTGGCTTTCCACAGGCCAGACGGAAGACTTTACCGGTAACCGAGGAAGCCATGATGTTTAAAAAAAATACCGGTTCAAAATTGCTACAACGGGAACAAAGACTGGCCTATCTTCTATTATTACCTACTTTTTTGGTATTGATTGTGGTTGCTTTATACCCTCTGGGGTTGGTTTTTGTGACCAGTTTTACCGACCGTACCTTTGCTAGCCCGCGTGAGCCAAATTACGTGGGATTTAATAATTATGCTCAGTTACTGAGTATGACCATCCGCGAACTTCCCCCCTTAATCGACGAAGAAACCGGCCTTCAGGCCGTGGATCAGAAAACGGGGGAACCCTTGTATGAGCGTCCGTTGCGTGTTCTTCCTCGAGAGCCGCGCCGGTACCGAGAGGTATCTCAGTTTTCGTTCTTTGGTAAACGCTATGTCCTGGGAGCGAGCGACCCCGATTTTATCAAAGCGGTATGGGATACTCTGGTATTTACTGTGATATCGGTTCTTTTGGAAACCATCCTGGGGTTGGGTATTGCCCTGGTTGTAAACAGTCCTTTTAAGGGGCGGGGGGTTATGCGGGCAGCAATGTTGGTTCCCTGGGCAGTAATTACTGTCGTTTCGGCCCGGATGTGGCAGTGGATGCTTGCTCCTACCCGGGTGGGAGTAATTAACGTGATTTTGCAAGGGCTGGGTTTGGGAGACGGAAACATTGCCTTTCTCAGCCAGCCGGAATGGCAACTCCCGGCACTCATTATGGTGGATGTATGGAAAACTACTCCCTTTATGGCTTTGCTTCTTCTGGCTGGATTGCAATTGATTCCTAACGAACTGTATGAGGCAGCCCGAGTGGACGGAGCTGGCTCTTTTCGTCAGTTCATTTCCATCACTATGCCACTTTTGAGACCAACCATGGCAGTAGCATTAGTGTTCCGCACCCTTGACGCTCTGCGAGTGTTCGACTTGTTCCAGGTGATGTTAGCCCAGAGCCGCTATTCGATGGCCAGTTATAACTACTATCAGTTGATTGGGAATCGAGCAATGGGACAGGCTTCTGCAATCGGAGTAATTATTTTCATTTTCATTTTTATTTTCGCTGTGGCGTATATCCGGCTGCTGGGGGTGAAGACAGATTGAGCAAATCTATGGCTAAATTAGCCAACCGCGTTCTTTTTTGGATAATTATCGGGGTTATTATAGTGTACCTACTTTTTCCCTTTTACTGGGCGGTGAATTCTTCGCTGAAGAATGAAAACCAACTAATGATGACTCCAACTACCTTTGTTCCTCGCGACCCGGTTACGAAGGAGTTGTCTCCTACCTTGGACAATTACCGAGCAGTGTTCCAGAGTGACCAGTTTATCCGGGGTTTACGCAATAGTGCCATTGTAGCCAGTGCGGCAACTCTTTTATCTTTGGCCATAGGATTGTTCGCTGCCTTTGCCCTTGGTAAGCTTCGTTTTAAGGGGAAAACCTCAGCTCTCTATATCATCCTCTCTATGACCATGTTTCCCCAGGTTACCATTCTATCCGGGTTATATGTTGTAATTACCGGGTTGGGCCTCACTGCTATCCCGGGGATGGTTTTGTCCTATCTAATTTTTACTCTTCCTTTTACTGTGTGGGTGCTTACTTCTTTTTTCCGGGACCTTCCCGTAGAACTCATGCAAGCGGCCCAGGTAGATGGGGCAACTTCTTTCCAGACTTTCCGTTTAATTCTCTTGCCATTAACTGCGCCGGCCTTAGTAACGACCGGTCTTTTGGCTTTTATCGCAGCTTGGAATGAATACCTGTTCGCTCTAACTTTTACTGCGATTGAACCGGCTTCCAGGACTGTTCCGGTGGCTATCGCGCTTTTCCCAGCACTGGTTGCCCGTCAGGAACCATTTGGAGAAATCATGGCCGCGGCTGTAGTGGTTACCATACCGATAGTGGTGCTGGTTCTAATCTTCCAGCGGCGGATCGTCGCTGGCCTTACAGCCGGAGCTATAAAAGGATAGACCCCCATGCTGCCTGCAGCACCAGATGACAATGAAAACAGAATTCAATATAGTCTTAGAGAAATAATAGTGGTCTATCCTTTCAGCTTTTCGTTTTTTTCAGTCTTTGCCTTTTGTTTTTAGTCTTTATCTTTTGGGGGGTTTAAGGGGGGCGAAGCCCCCATTATTGCCGTTTACAGGATAGACCCCCATGCTGCTTGAGCCGCACCAGATGACAATGAAAACATGGGGTTC